>WFOY01000056.1 GCA_015487835.1 Aquificaceae bacterium | reverse complement strand
TACAACCACCCTGTCCTTGTCGTCGTCAAACTGGGAGGTCCTAACCCACAGGGCACCCTCACTCTCGTAGAGGTAGCCTTTCCTCTTCAGATCCTCGAGGACGTTCTCCACGGACCCGTCCCCGTAAAGGCTCCTCTCGCTGAACCAGAGGTCGAAGTGAACACCGAGATCTTGTAGGTCCCTTCTTATCTCATCCATGAGGGCGTCCATACCGAAGCAGGCGAGGAGATCTACCTCGGACCCTCCCTCGAAGGAGGAGGTGTAGTTCATCGGAAACGGGAATTGGTAGGATAGAAGCTTCCCCTTAACCGTGATCGGATCCTCGCCCTTGAGGAGGGCGTCGCCCACAGCCTCTCTTACGAGACCCGCTATCTCCCTGACGTAGTCGCCTTTATACCCCTCCCTCTCGAAGGTCTCCTTTATCTCCGGTCTTGAGTTCTCCTCACCGAAGGACTCAAGATATCTGAACAGTATGGACACCCCGAGGAGGTAAACCTGTCTCCCCGCGTCGTTTATGTAGTACTCCCTCATGACGTTGAAGCCGAAGAACTCGAGCATCCTCGCGAGGGCATCGCCCACCACCGCACCCCTCCCGTGACCCAAGTGTAGAGGTCCAGTCGGGTTAGCGCTCACGAACTCTATCTGGACCTTCTTCCCCTTACCTAAGTTCTCCCTGTAGTAGTCCTCACCGATCTGGAGTAGTCTCCTGAACTCCTCGATCAGGAACTCCCTCGAGAACCTGAAGTTCAGGAAACCCCTTACGGGTTCCACGCTGGAGAAGGCGGGATCGTCCTTAAGCCTCTCGGCGAGCTTTTCGGCTATCTCCTGGGGGCTCCTCTTCAAGGTCTTGGCGATCAGGAAGGCGACGTTCACCGCAAGGTCGCCCAGCTTCTCCTCTTTGGGTCTCTCTACCTTGAACTGGGGAGGGTCAATATTCCAGGTCTCCTTTACCGATCTCTTTACCTTCTCCCTAACAGTATCCTTCATATGTTCTGATTATACTTACTTCTTCAGACTTTCCTGTATTGTGTCTCTGAAGACGCTCTTCCTCTCCTCGGTGTAGATCTCGGTTATCCTGACACCGAACCTCTCACCTACCACGACGAGTTCCCCTTTCGCTATCAGCTTCCCGTTCACCTTTATGTCAACGGGTTCCGTGGTCTCCCTGTCGAGTTCGAAGACCGAACCCGGACCCATATTCAGGAGGTCCCTTATCTGTATGACCGCGGAACCAACGACCACCTCCACGTTCAGGGGTATGTCCATTATCCTCTCGAGGATCCTGGAGAGGTCCTCACCTGTGGGTTTCTGGGCCTTGACCTCCTGGACCTCCTCCTTCTGATCACCCTCCGGCTTCTCGGCGACCTCCTTCGCCTCTTCCTCCTTCTGCTTCGAGATCGCCTCCTCCCACTGCTTTGCGAGTTCTTCCTGAGATATCTCCTCTTCCTTCTTCTCCTCTTCCATAGCTTCTCCTCTACTTTAATTTACTCCATACTCTCTATCTCCTTAAGAAGCTCCTCAGCCATCGCCTCCTCGTCCACCTTTCTAACGGGTCTTCCCTTCTTGAATATCCAGGCAAAGCCTCTCCCGCAGGCGAGACCAACGTCCGCCTCCCTCGCCTCCCCTATCGCGTTCACAACGCACCCCATTATGGCTACCTTCAGGTTCTTGTCCGTGTTGGAGATCCTCTTCTCAACCTCCTTCACGACCTTGGGAAGGTCCACCTCTATCCTCCCGCAGGTGGGACAGGCGACTATCTCAACACCTTTCCTTCTCAAGCCCAAAGATTTGAGTATCTCGTAGGCCACCTCCACCTCAACGACGGGGTCGTCCGTCAAGGAAACCCTCACCGTGTCACCTATGCCAAGGTAGAGGAGGATACCTATCCCTACCGAGGACTTGACTATGCCCTTCGTTCCCATACCCGCTTCGGTTATCCCTATGTGGAGGGGGACGTCCGTCCTCTCGGCGAATATCAGGTTAGCTTTTATGTTCGTCAGGACGTCCGAACCTTTTATGGAAACTTTGTAGTTTGTGAAGTTCCACCTCTCGAACTTCTCCGACCACCTTAAAGCGCTCTCCGCGAGGGCTTCAGCGGATGGGTAGCCGTACTTTTCGAGGAGGTCCTTCTCAAGAGATCCCGAGTTCACACCTATCCTGACCGCGACCCCTTTGACCTTTGCCTCTTCCACAATCTCCCTTACCACCACCTCCTTACCTATGTTCCCCGGGTTTATCCTTATCCCGTGGACACCCTTCTCCATCGAGAGGAAGGCGTAGGAGGGGGCAAAGTGTATGTCAGCTATAACGGGTATGGGGCTGTTTTTGACGATGTCTTCGAGAGCCTCCGCATCTTCCTTATGAGGAACAGCGACCCTAACTATCTCACATCCTGCTTCCGCGAGTCTTTTGATCTGCTTGAGCGTCGCTTCTGCGTCCCTCGTCTTCGTTGAGGTCATGGACTGGACTACGATGGGGGCGTCCCCGCCTATCTTCACCCAGCCCACACTTATCTGTCTCGTTTTCCTCCTCTCCACCATAGGGATAAAGATAAAATCTTTCCTTTACTTTGGCATCTCCTCGAGGTCCTCTATGAGCCTGTCTATCTCTATGGCTGGCATTGTGAGGGTCCTTATGGTTCCTCTGGAGTTTAGCTCGATTGCCATCTTCACGACCGTATCGTTGTCGGGAGCCTCTATTATGTTCACGAAGTCGTAGGGACCCATCACCGCATACTGGGCTAAGATCTTGACGCCGAACTTCTCAGTGACCTCCCTGTCCACCTCCTTGATCCGGGAAGGCTTGTTCTTGAGGGTCTTGGCACCCTCGTCGGTCAGAGTCGTCAGCATCACGAACACGGGCATGGTCCTCACCTCCTTAT
>WFOY01000055.1 GCA_015487835.1 Aquificaceae bacterium | reverse complement strand
GGGGATGTGCTCTCAGGCGTTCTTGTGGCCCTCGTGGGGAAGAGTATGGACATTGAGGGAGCTCTAAAGCTTGGAGTGGTCCTCCACGGTATAGCGGGAGAGCTGGCAGAGAGGAGGCACCACAGGGAGAGCCTCAAAGCCACGGACCTTATAGAGTCCATACCCTCCGCCTACAGGCTCATTGAAAAATCTCTCAAAAGGAGCGATACTATTATGTGAGATGATAGACAGGGTAAGCCTGAACAGACTTATAAACCAGGCCTTGGAGGCCGACAGGAAGGTAAGGAAAAAGGAGGTCTCTGAGGTAAGGGAGGTCCAGAGGGAGGAGGGAATGGTTGAGATCTCCTCCGCAGCTAGAAGAGCCCTGGAGGCCGACCGTGAGGATCTTGCGGTAAAGGTTCAGAGAATAAAGGAGGAGATCGCAAAGGGGACTTACGAGGTTAACGCCGAAAAGATCATAGAAGGTTTCAAGAAGTTCTTTTCCTAAATAGCCTCTAAGAGCATCCTGGTGTATTCCTCCTTCGGTGCGTCGAAGATCTCCTCTACGTTTCCCTCCTCGATGACTTTTCCGTCCTTCAGGACGATAACCCTGTCCCCCACCTCCGCCACAACACCAAAGTCGTGGGTAACCAGGATCACGGATCTCCCCTCCTCCTTGATCCTCATGAAGAGGTGTAGGATCCTCTTCTGGATGGAGACGTCAAGGGCTGTGGTCGGCTCGTCGGCGAGGATCAGCTTGGGGTCACATATGATCGAGGAGGCTATGCATACCCTCTGCTTCAGCCCTCCCGATAGCTGGTGGGGGTACATGTTGACCTTCTCCTGGGGCTTGGGTATGCCTGCCCTCCTCATAGACTCTATCACCTTGTCCCCGACCAGGTCCCTTGGTCCGCCTATATGGGCCAGGTAGGTCTCGCCTATCTGGACGCCTACTGTGAAGAGAGGGTCAAGGTAAGCCGAGGGTTCCTGGAAGATCATGGTTATGTCCTTACCCCTTATGTTCTTCATCTCCCCCTCGTCCAGCTTCAGCAGGTCCCTGCCCTCAAAGACCACCTCCCCCTCGACCCTTGCCCCTTCTGGCAGCAGACCGATTATCGAGTAAAGGATCGACGACTTTCCGGATCCTGACTCGCCGACTATACAGAGGATCTCGCCTCTGCCCAGGGAGAAGCTGACGTCCTTGAGAGCCTGGGTCTCCCCGTACCAAAGGTTCAGGCTCCGGACCTCAAGGAGGTTCATCGGACCAGCCTCTCCAGGGCATTCCGTAACCTGTCGTAGGTGGAGAGGAGATCCTCGGAGATCACCTTGGTCTCGCCTATCACGGGCATGAAGTTTGTATCTCCGTTCCACCTTGGCACCACGTGCATGTGGATGTGGGTCTCGAGGCCAGCACCGGCGGGCCTCCCTATGTTGTAACCCACGTTGAAGCCGTGGGGTCTGAAGACCTCCTTTAGGATCTTCAGAGACATCCTGAGGAGCTGGTCCATCTCGGCAACCGTTTCCTCGTCCAGGTCCTCGTATTCTCCTGTGTGGATCAGGGGAACTATCATAAGATGGCCAGAGTTGTAAGGGTACTTGTTCAGGATTATGAAGCTCCTCCTCCCTCTGTGAAGGACTAAGGAGTCCCTCCACCTCTCCTCAGGCTGGGAGGCAGCCTCGCAGAGGAAGCACCCGACCTGGGTGTCCACAGTCTCAACGTAGTGTCTTCTCCAGGGCGCCCACAGGATCCTCATACCATCCTCAGGATCCTCTTTATAGCGTGATCGACCATCTCCTCACTGGGTATGAAATCGTGTCTCTCTATCTCCATAGTGTCCCTGAAGTATAGGATCGCAGGGAAGTTGAAGATCCCAAAGTCCTCGAAGGAGGTGTTCTTCGTAACGTCCAGGTAGTAGAAGTTCAGCTTCCCGCTGTACTCCTCTACGTACTTCTTCAAAAGGTTGAGGATAGTCTCGTTGTGAGGGTTGTCGGGGGAGGTGAAGACCACCACGGAGGGTGTCTCAGAAGACATTACCTTCTCGTAGAAGTCCCTGTCAGAAACCTCCTGGAAGCCCTCCAGCATCTCAGATCTCCGTGTCTATGTCCTCGTCGTCCATCTCCACGTTGGGGTAGTTCGGGACGACCCCTTTGAGGCTGAGAGCTGTCTCCTTGAGGCTCTTCAGGTATTTAAGGATCTCGTCGTAGACGATCATCATGGTTCTCAGCTTGGTGTACTCCTCGTGGGAGAGCTTCTTCGTCTTTGAGATCTTCTTTAGGGCTACCTTCGCCAGGGTGGCCTTCCCGAACTTCTCCTGCCACTCACCCCAGAACTCAGGGGAGTTCATGGGCTTCTTCACAAGGAAGTACTCGAGCTGGGTCATCTCCTCAAGAAGATGGATGTCGAGAGAGTTCGTGTTCTTCATTCCAGCATCCTCCATCTTTTAATTATATTCTCACTTCCCCTTTAGTAACCTCTGAGTTCCATCAGCTTGGCGCAGGGGTCCTCCGATCTCATGAGGGCTGTTCCCACGAGTATGGCGTCCACACCCCTGGATATGAGGTCCTCCACCTGGTCCCTGGTCTCGACCCCGCTCTCACCCACGAGACACTTAACGCCCAGGTCCTTTACCTTGGGAGCCAGGTCTCTTATGATACTAAGGTCCACCCGGAGGGTGTCCAGGTCTCTGCTGTTTACGCCCACTATCTCGGCACCAGACTCAAGGGCAACCAGGGCCTCTTCGTAGGAGAAGACCTCGACCAGAGGTCTCATACCAAGGTCTGAGGAGAAGGCAATTAGGCTTCTTAGCCTTTCCCTGCTGAGAGCCCTAACTATAAGAAGCACCGAATCTGCTCCGTAGGCCCTGGCCTCCAGGATCTGGACCTCGTCCACTACGAAGTCCTTTCTGAGAACAGGAAGGCTAACGGTCCTGCTCACCTCTCCAAGGTCCTCCAAGGAACCCTTGAAGAAGACCTCCTCCGTGAGCACCGAGATCGCCACAGCACCGCATCTCTCGTAGGTTCTCGCTTGGGAAGCGGGGTCCACCTCCTTTATGCTTCCTGCTGAGGGTGACGCCTTCTTGACCTCCGCTATTATCCTGGGCTGGGGTGCCTCCATCAGGCTCAGGAAGTCTCTGACTGGTCTCGCCCTCTCTACCATGTGTTCGAGTTTTTTTAGGTACTCCCTGTCTTTCCTGATATTCCTCTCCTTCTCTCTAAGAACCTTCTCCAAAAAACCTGCCATGATAAAAGTTTAGCTAAAAGTGGGTGTAGCCACCCTCCACCTTCCTCCCATCCACGTAGACACCCGATCCCTCGGAGACCGAACCTATGGGTGTCATGTCCATGAAGGGGTTCCACCTCTCCCTCGGATGGGTGAAGAGGACCTGGTAGTCCTCTCCCCCAAAGAGGGCGTACTCAAGAGGATCCTTACCGTGCTTTCTGCAAAACGCTGCAAGTTCTCTTGATATGGGAACCTTGGCGCTCTCTATGTTTATCCTGACACGGCTGGCCTCCGCTATGTGACTTGCGTCGGCCACAAGACCGTCGCTCACGTCCATGCTCGCCGTTGCATACTTCTGCAAATGCTTTACGTAGTCTATCCTGGCGGTAGGTCTTACGTGCCTCTCTATGAGCCTAAGCTCGAAGTCCTCGTAGTTCTTCCTCTCCATGAGGATCAGATCGAGGCCAGCTCTGGAGTCCCCCAAGGTCCCCGAGACGAAGATGAGGTCCCCAGGTGAGGCCCCGGATCGTCCCAGGGGTCTCTCACTTTCTCCCAGAAGGAAGACGTCCACCCCTATCCTCTCACCCCTGGACAGGTTACCGCCCACCACCTTGCACCCATAGAACCTGCATGCCTCCTTAATGCCTGTGTACAGCCTGTCCACGTACTCCACCTCCAGATCACTTGGGACGATGAGGGAAACCAGGGCCCATCTGGGGAGCCCTCCGTTCCCGACCACATCGCTCACGTTGACCGATATAGCCTTCCACCCAACGGCCTCAGGGGGGTACCTTCTTAAGAAGTGAACCCCCTCCAAGAGTATGTCAACGGTAAGAAGCAGGATCTTATCTCCGACGATCACCTTGGCACAGTCGTCGATAAGATCCTCGCCGAGAACATCACCTATCCTCCTGATCAGACCGAACTCACCAAGGTCTGATACCCTCATAGGGAAATTCTAACCCTCCACCACCCCGCAGAAACCAGTACCGTAGAGGATCAGACCGATAGCCGGGTACGTTGCCGTGATCTTCCTTCCCCTGAAGAACAGATCCAGACTGAACACCTCCACCCTGAGGTTCCCAACACCGTATATGACCACATCAGCAGGTCTGGGCAGGTCCACACACCGGCTGGATAGGGTTCCCTTTGCCTTCTTCTCGAAGTTCTCTATACACCTTATCACACACGTGCGGACCTCTCTTTCCGTTGAGGATCTGCATATGCACACCGTGCTGAACACGTCCCCCGAGACAAGGTTCACCTTGGGAAGGTAAGACCTTGGATCTCCCGTGAAAGTTCCCGCGTATACCATCTTTCTCTCCTCTCTTGACCAGAGGACCGCGGGCAACAGGATGATCAGAATTATCAGACCCCTCAGGTTCATATAGAGGTTTTTCGGTCTTACCCGGCCACTTTTTGAGGTTCTGCGGCCAGTCCTCTAAGTGGTATAATCCTCAGGGGCTGTGCATGAGGGAAACCAGGATAGTTAAGTACATCAAAAGCTTGATAAGGAACCACAAGTACATGACCACCGAGGATATAATGCTCCTCCTTGAGAGGTACTACAGACTGCCCATAGGGACGCCCTCGGTCTACTACAAGTACAGAAGGATAATAAAAGAGTGCAGGAGGGAGGTTTACAAAGAGAGAAGAAAGAGGAGGAGAAGGAGGTAACCCTCTACCTCTGGACTATGTAGAGTACTATACCAGCTATAACAGCAACCGCCACGTCCCAGACGATCAGCTGGCCCCAGTCCATAGGGAAGTGCTTAGCCGCAACCATGTCGAGCAACATGGGAAAGGATAGGACCGTGTTCACCCTCGAGAAGGTCAAGGCCGTCTTCGCCCAGCTGGGATCGGGCTGCTCCCCTTTCTGAGATGCTTCGATTATCTTCTTCTGGTTGGGCCAGATGAAGATCCAAACGTTCAGAAACATGATAGTACCCAGGATCATACCAACGAGTATCGTCTTCGCGTTCGGAGACGTAGCCACATCTCCTGCCTTCCAGTACTCCAAGTATGCTAAAGCAAGTCCAACAAGGAAAGTAACTAACGCTGCGTACCTGAACCAGGCCAAGGCTATCGGCATGAACTTGGTAAAGTGGGCGGGCCTCTCCTCCGGTTTGGTCACCTTAGTAAACCTGAAGTTAACAGCGTTGAAGAAGTAAAGGAGTCCTATCCAGGTTATCCCGGCTACCACGTGGACCCACCTGAGGACTATTGAGACTGCTGCTTCCATGGCTCTCCCTCCTTCTTGAGTTTCCTTTTAAAAGAAGACCTTGAGTTGGCGATATTTACGATGATGTAAGTCATATACACACCTCATCTGTAAAACAGGTGGAAGTTTATACCCTCTTCCCTCAAGCGCTTTGAAACCCTCAGGAAGAAGTCCACAGCCTCCTCTTTGGCCGAGAAGAAACCAACCCTAAAGTGGTCCCTGGTTATGTCATAGGGCCTCGCCTTGTTGTGGGAGCTTGCAAAAAAAGGCCTTGACGACTCGTATATATCTACATACATGCTCACAGGGTTCACGAGAGCTATGAAGCCTTCACCATTCACTTCCTCGTTAGTTTTGCTCTTCAGCATCTTGTAAACCTCCGGGTCCGTCATAGAGTAAACGCTGTCCGAGCACACGTCCTTTAAGGATATCCCGAACCAGTTCATCTGGGAGTCTCCCTCGAGTATGTAGATCTCCTTACCACTGCTGAGGGCTTCCTCACACATAGTTTTTAGAACCTTCGCCCATCTGTTCATAGGGATATTATATCAATCATGTGCCTGGCTTTTCCTTGTACTTGAACACGACCTTCCCCTTAGACCCCCCTGTCTCCCCAGCTATAGGGTCACACTTGGCCACCAGCAGGAAGAACAGGCCCCTGTCCGCTGAGGAGAGGGTCTCGAAGTTGGCCTGACCTTTGCTTATGACAAGGTCCGAACAGTAAAAGACCTCCCTGAACCTTTCCGAGCAGTCCTCCAGCCAGGTTCCCACCTTGTCAGACCCGTTGTCTATAACTTCGCACAGCTCTGTCATGGAGACCTCCTCAGCGTCCTCCAGGGTGGCGTCGTTGAGTATTGGTCTGCCTCTGACAGCGTAGGTGACCTTAAGGCCTCTATCCAGGAGAACCTTAACTAACAGCTTGTCCAAAGCCACCTCTCCGGCGTTGTCCCCTATAAGGAGGACAGATCTTGCATCTTTTAGCTTCTCCTTGAATACGCCGTAATCCCAGACAGCGGCCTCCTCACCAAGCATGGATCGTATGTCCTCCTCCACGTTCACCTCATCCCTGACGGCAAAGTCGATGTAGTTCCCTATGGCAGAGATCTTTAAGGCGAAGGCTAAGGGATCTGGGTGACTTGAGATCATACTCTCCAACTCGGGAAGCACCTCCAGAGCCTTCCTGTTGGCTGTCCTCTTCTGTTCCCTGAAGGGATCCTCTGTCCCCGCCACCTCCATAACTATCCTCTGGATATAGTAGGCGTAATAGGCTGGTGACTTGTCTATCCTTTCAAAGGAGGCCATGAATTTCAGGATCTCGGTGACTATCCTCCTCTCCTTCTCCTTCCCAAGACCCAGCCTTTTTACGGCGTTCAGGCCCTGGTTTATAAGACAGGGAACGCACTCGGGATATGCCCTCATCCTCTCCTCGCACTCTCCGCAGAGCAAACGGCTAAGAAGACACTTATCCAGTACATTACCAGAAGGGCAACGGGTATGGTGATTATCAGGGTAAAGAACAAGGCAACACTCATAATACCCGCAGTGATCCCGATGGACCACATACCTCCTATTCTAAGATACCAGCTCGAGAAGGTCTCCCTTATGAAGGAGGGCTTGAGTAGGTTAAAAGGAGCTAGGAAGGACCTCTCGAAGTTGGGTTCACCTTTCTCTATTAGCTTAGCCACCACAAGGGGCTGGGCGTATACATACCACAGGCCTACCGTGAGAAGAAGGAAAAAAACTATAAGAATCGAGGCTAAGGCACCTTCCCTTACCTTTCCGTAGATCACAAGGTCCGATATACCACCGAGGGCTCCAAAGGCGAAGATAAGTATTAGTGAGACCACCAAAAAGCCTATACCTATTACGAGGAAACCAAGCCACATACCAAAGCCGTTGGCCATGTGTTTTGAGAAGATCTCCCTGAGGCTCAGGCCTTCAAATATCTTTTCTGCACTTCCTCCAAGAAGCTCGTAGGAAGCGCATATGATGAAGGAGTACATAAAGACATTAATAAGAAAACTTGTAAATAAGCTTATTATCGGGACGAAAGATACAAGTAACAGAAGAAAGAGTACCGCGGACCAAGAAAAGGCCAAACCCCAGTTGGCCCTGACAGCCTCTATAGATTTAGAGAACAAGCCTCCTGCAGATTCTTTCTCGAATATTATCTCAACGAGTTCCGAGTGCTTCTCACCTATCTCCTGAAGCTTTAACAGAGCTTCGGGATCTCTCACGTAAAGGGAAACGGATCCGTCCTCCTTCTTTATCCTCTCATACTCCTCCCTGCTCATCCCTAAGGTGCTAAAGAGAATGGAGTAGATGAAGTCTTCTGGAACCTCCTCTCGCCTCCTCCTTATAGTTATCCTCACCGACATCGATCAAATTCTATCCCGAGTAAATTTTCCTGAGCCTCTCCAAGTTGACCCTATCCATGTCCCCGGCCTTGGGGGTTTCGATAAAGTAGGGTAGATCCCGAAAGTAATCGTGTCTTAGGAAGTTCTCGAAACCCTTGAGCCCTATAAAGCCTTCACCTATGTGTTCGTGCCTATCCTTTCTGGATCCTAGAGGAAACTTGGAGTCGTTGGCGTGGATAGCCTTTGTCTTTTCAAGACCGACCTTTTCCACCTCTTTAAGAAATCTCGAAAAACCCCCATCGGTATTTATCTCGTATCCGTAGGCGAAGGCGTGGCACGTGTCGAGGCAAATTCCGATTTTTACCCCTTCAAAGCTCCTGATGATTAAGGAAAGCTCTTCGAAGTTCTTTCCTAGATCTCCCCTCTCCCCTGCGGTGTTCTCGAGGAGAACTGTGGTCTTCTTCGGCTCATAGAGGGTAAAAATTTCCTCTAGGGATCTCAGGATGTTTTTCATCCCCTCTTTCTCGCTTATACCCGTAGCCGTTCCCGGATGGAAGTTGTAAAAGTCCACACCCAGCTCATCGCAGGCTTTTAGCTCCTCCAAAAACACCTTCACAGATCTTTCTCTCAGATCCTCCCGCGGGGACGCAAGGTTCAAAAGATACGGAGCGTGAACCATAACAGGGTTTCCAAACTCTGAAAGCTTCTTCCTGAATTTGATTACCAACTCCTTACTAACCCCTTTCCAGAACCAAGCCCTCGGGCTTCTGAGAAAGAACTGGAAAACCTCAGCACCCACTTCTTCTGCTCTCTCAAAGGTCTTTAATATGGATCCTGCCGAGGAGACGTGAGCACCGAAGAGGGCCATCAGCTGTGGATCTTCTGAAGCTGGATCTGCTTCCTGACCTCCTCAAGGAGCTTCCGGAGGGCCTCCTCGTAGCTGCTCGCCTTTATCTTACACCCTGAAGCGTACTTGTGACCACCTCCTCCCAGTCTCTCCGCTATCTTGGAAACGTCAACCCTTGCCTTGCTCCTCAGAGAGACCTTCCAAGATCCTTCCTCCGGCTTCTCTATCATCGCAAAGGCCACCTCAACCCCCTCTATGGATCTGGGATAGTTCACAAGGCCCTCGCTGTCGTCATAGGTGGTCCCTGTCTCCTTAAAGAACCTGTCGTATATGGTTATGCCAGCAACGAGGCCATCCTCGTAAAGGGTGAGTGTGTCGAGGACCTTGGAGATCAGCTTCATCTTGTTCACAGACTCCCTCTCGGAGAACATCATGTAAACGTAGTGAGGATCGGCGCCGTAGTGTACAAGCTTCTTGGCAAGGTCAAAGGTGTACTCGTTCGTGTTGGAGTACCTGAAGAAGCCTGTATCGGTTGCCAGCCCAACGTATATGCACGTAGCTATGTCTTTATCTATCGCCGTCTCATCCCACGCCCTTATGATCTCGTAAACGAGTGAAGCCGTAGCCGGGGCGTTAGGGTCTATGTAGTCGTACCTACCGTAGAACTCACCTCCCACATGGTGGTCTATCCTTATCCTCTTGGCTACCTTAACCTCGGTGCCAGCCCTGTAGAAGCCAGCTGAGTCGACTATTATCCCTATATCGTAGAACTTCCCGTCCGGTAAAGATACCACATCCTCCACATGGGGTATGAAGTCCAGAAAGTGGGGAACGTGGTCCTTGCAACCCACAGTTACGTCCTTTCCCTTCTTCTTCAGGAACAGATAGAGAGCCATAGCGCTACCGAGTGCGTCCCCGTCCGGGTTCTCATGGGTGAGTATGAGCACGGACCCTTTGGTCTCCTTGAGAAGTTCTACGATCGGGACCGTCTCACGTTTCATAACTCTTCCTCCTGCCAACCAAGTTAATCTATCCTTAAAC
>WFOY01000054.1 GCA_015487835.1 Aquificaceae bacterium | reverse complement strand
GTTGTGGGCCTTTAGCAGGTAGTTCCTGACCTCACCGTTGTCGAAGTGGATCCTGACAGGGAGGCAGAAGAACTTGGAGTCTATACCCTCGTTACACCTCTGGATATCGCCCACCACCTCTATCTTTACGCTTCTGGCCACGATCTCCTCCATAACTTGTATTATATTTATTTATCTGTGATGCAGGAGGTAAAGGCGGACAGAGAGCTGGACATAAGGGGTGAGGTCTGCCCCTTCACCTTCGTCAAGAGCAAGCTCGTGCTCGAGAACATGAAGGTGGGAGAGATCCTGAAGGTTATCATAGACTACCCTCCTTCTGCGGAGAACGTTCCCAAAAGTATGCAGGAGGAAGGCCAGGAGGTGATAGCCGTCAACCAGATAGGTGAGAGCCTCTGGGAGATCCTGATAAGAAAGCGGAGATGAAGGTCCTCTTTGTGATCACGAGCATACCTTACGCTAAGGACTACAACACGGTCTTGAACCTGATAAGGGAGCTCAGGCGCAGAAACCACGAGGTCTCCGTATTCTTCTCTGGGAACGGTGTCTACTACCTTATAAGGCCAGAGGCTAAGGAGTTGGCGGATCTGGGTGCCAGGGTCCTCTTCTGCTCCCACTCCGCCCACCAGAGGGGTGTCCCCACGGAGGTGAGCTGGGCGGAGAGCAGCTCGACCTACGGCCTCTCCCAGATGATGGGTGGCTTTGAGAGGGTGATCGTCTTCAACTGAGGGTGCTGGTATGAAGGTAGCCTTTATACTTAAGGGAGACCCCTTCTCCTGGAAGGCTCACGAAGCCTTCAGGATAGCGACCGCTGTAGGCATAAACCACGAGGTCTATTTCATACTCATAAGGGACGGTGTTTACACCCTAACGAGATGGTCACCAGAGGACCTCGGTGTCGAGTCCTTCGAGAAGTTCTTTGAGACTATGGATTTTCTGAACATACATCTCATAGTCGAGGACGCCTCCATGCAGGAGAGGGGTCTCAAGGAGTCGGACCTGGTGAAGGAGGTTAAGGTCCTCTCCGCTGAGGAGATAAGCGAGATAATAAACGAGACGGAGGCCGTCTTCGTATGGTGAACACCCTTTGGCTGGTGAGGAAGCTGGGTGACTTCTCCTCCGAGATCCTCTCGGAGGGGGACGTGGTGGTCCTGATAAGCGACGGGGTCCTCAGGTGGCCCACGAGGAAGGGCTGGTACGTTTGCAAGGAGGACGCTGAGGCGAGGGGTCTGAAGGTGCCTGAGAACATGATGAAGACCTACGAGGAGATAGTCCAGCTTATCGAGGAAGCGAGGAGGGTTGTCGTCTGGTGAGGTGGGAGATAACCAAGACCTTCAGGTTTGAGGCGGGCCATAGGGTCTGGAAGCAGAACCTGACCATGGGAAGGGGTGCGGAGCTGACAAAGGAGAGGCCTGTGAACAAGTGCGTCAACCTCCACGGCCACAGCTACGTCCTCGAAGTCACGGTAGGGTCGGACACCCTCACGGACCAGGAGATGGTCATGGACTTCTACCACGTGAAGAACGCCCTCAAGGACCTCATAGACACCATAGACCACAGCTTCATCATAGACGTGAACGACCCCATGTACGAAGATCTGAGGTCAGTGGCCGAGAAGTACGGGGCCATGAAGATCTTTCCAGTCGATTTTTGCCCAACGGCGGAAGCCCTGGCCAAGTTCTTCTACGAGTTCCTCACAAAGAGGCTAAAGGATGTGGGGCTTCTGGGGGAGGTGCGTGTGGTCAAGGTCGTCCTATGGGAGACCCAGACCTCCAAGGCAGAGTACAGACCCGACTGAGGGGACACCCTGTGCAGAGAGGTGCCTTCCTGCAGAACCTCTTTGCGTGTTCGTCGAGTAGGGCGTGAAACTCCTTGTACACGTAAAGGTCCCTCGGAAGACTCTCTTCGAACCAGGCCTTCAGGTCCTCGTAGCCTCCCCTCACCCCAAAGACCCTCTCCACTATCCTCCTCGTGTAAGCGTCTACGACGAAGTGTAATCTGTCCCCTGCGTAGAGCAGGATAACGTCCGCTGTCTCCCTACCTACACCCTTCACCTTGAGAAGTTCTTCCCTCTTGACCGTTCTAACCTTCTCCACAGGGTTCAGGAACCTTGCCACCTCCTTCAGCCTCGTAGTCTTCAGTCTGTAGTAGCCCGCAGGCCTCAGCAAGTCCTGGAGTTCTTCCTCGGGAGTCTCGAGGACACCCTTCAGGGATAGGACCCCGTGCCTCTTTAAGTTCTCCAGGGCCTTCTCCACATTCCTCCAGCTTGTGTTCTGGGTGATCACAGCCCCTATGACTATCTCCTCCCTTGGGTCCGTCCCGTGCTTTCTGTGGTAGTCCTCGTCCACAGGCCACCAGCCCTGGGGCCCGTAGGCGGAAAGCAGGATCTCGAAAACTTCGAGGGGTTTAACCCTTGAACTTCTCAAGCCTGCTCACCTTAACGTCCGAGACGAAGACCACCCCCGAGTGCTTGTTCAGGAAGGGTGTTATCCCCTCAACCACAGCCTCCACTTTCTCCTGGGGCATCACCGAGATCACCATGACCAGCGTGTCCTCCTCGTTGAACAGAAGATGCCCCTCGTGGAAACCGTGACTACCCTTACCAGAAACGTTGTGTATGATCGTGTACCCGCTCACCCCAGCCCTCTCAAGGAGGTCGATCACGAAATCTAAGTGCTCCCCCTTTACTATGATCTCCACCTTCTTGAGCTCATAGAGTTCAAGCCTGTCCATATCTCACCTCCTCGGAGGTCTCTACGTATCTCTCCCAAGAACCCTCCCTGAACCTGTAGAAGGTTCCCTCCTCAGGGTCCAGGATCACCATCCTTACCCAGCCGTTGTTGAGAAGCTCCCTCACCTTGTAGACCCTCTCGATCACCGGTACCGCAAACTGAAGGGGTGCCTCCAGAACTACTATAAGCCTCGCCGGGATGTGGTAGGGCCTGTCCTTACTTAAAACCGTCTGGGCTGGTAGGCCTGTCCTAAGATCGCTGAAGTTCCCCGAGACCACCCCGAACCTTCCCACCACGTTGTGGTATATCTTGCTGCCGCTTCCGTACACCTCGTTGTCGGTGGTAGAGAAGAAGTGCTCCATGTTTATCCACTCAGCTACTATCAGGGGTCCAGATAGAATGGTCTCGAGCAGGAAGCCCTTGGGGTCCTCCCTGTAGTCGTAGGAGTGCAGAAACACCTTCCCGTTGAGGTTTAGACCAGATGTGAGATCTCTCCTCCCTATCACGAAGGCGTAGTTACCAGAGAGTCCCCACTCGGGCCTTACCTGGGACCAGTCGTGGGCGTAGACCACCGCATCTTCAGGCCTGTTTTCTCCGTTTAGTTCACGTACCCTCTCGCCCGCTGTGATCCTCCCAGCCCTGCTGAGGTCTTCCTTTATCCTCTCTAGCAAGGGGTATACCTTTCCAGGGACTTTTTCCAGATCGTAGATCCTGATCTCGTCGGTGGTGGTGTTGTGGACACCTGGAAGGAATATGGTGCTCTGGGGTATGTCTATGCGGTACTTCTCCCTGAGAATCTCCCTAACCGCCGGGTTGTTGGCCATCTCGCAGAAAACCCTTGCGTTGTGCAGCCCTGAAGACCCACCGCAGGCACCACAGTCCAGGGCTGACTCGTAGGGGTTGTTGTCAGACTTGCTCTCGTGACCAATTATAAGGACGAACTGGGCGAAGTCCTTGGTCAGTCCTATGGACCTAAGAGCGTTAGCTACTAAGGTAGCCTGCTCCTCAAGGGAAAAGCCTATGTGCCTTAGCTTCTCCCTGATCAGGGCTGCGTAACCGTTGTCTATCTTATACTCCTCCTTCAGCTTCCTCACCAGGCCCTTTAAGTCCTCTGTCCCTGTTTCTACTGGTATCCCTTTATCGTCCAACAGGGACCTGATCACGGACCTCACCACCTCGTCGGGTACGTGGTCCCGCCCCATCTCCTTCTCGAGAATGCGCCTCACCGTTGTTGTCAGGACTACGTCCACCGTCCTCTCTATCTCCTCCTCAGTCAGCCTGTCCACCACTATCTTGGTCCTCCCCTTCGATCCGGCTATCCTGTCCCTTAGGGTGGAGTAAAGGCCCGGCATGAAGGTCTTACCAAGGAAGTCAAAACCAAAGAGAAATCCTATGGCCTCCACCGTTATGTAGGGTGTGACCAGGTTCTCCTTAAGGTCGTGGATTATCTTGCTGGCAACGTGAGGCAGCTTGGTCTTGACCTCATCCCTCTCAACGGGTATCTCAAGCACCACGTTCCTCGGCTTTATGAGGACCGGGCACAGGAACTCCTCGTGGCCCTTCCTAACCTCCACGAAGGCCATGGGAACACCGAAGAAGCCAGCCATACCGAAGGTCCTGTAAGGTCCGATTTTCTCCAAGTTCCTCCTTATCCTCTCTGACCTCACATCTATGCAGAAGACAGCGTCCGCAAGGATCTCTTCCCTGGAGGGTGGTCTGGATCTGGATATGCCCACCACGAGGTCCTCGGTTAGGCTCTCCTCTACAGCCTCTGTCCATATGATGCCCTCCCTCCTCTCAAACTCCCTGTATATGTCTATAAGTCTCAGGATCTCCTCAACGGAGAGGTCCTCCGGCCTGATCCCTACAGGATCCATCCACTTCGACAGAAACACGATCCAGTTTTTAGCCTCCGCCTCCGCCTTCCAGGACACGTACTCCTCTACGAAGACCTCAGGTCTCTTCAGGCCTGAGGGTATCTCGGAGACCTTCTCCCCGAAACCCTCACCTGAGAAGTATTCCCACATAAGGTAGGCCCTCTCCGGATACCTCTGGATAAAATCGCTGATCGATCCGTAGTCAGGTGAGAAGGGCACCTTTCCCTTCACGGTGTCTATCACACCCCTTGCCAGTATCAACCTCACCGCTGTGTACTCAACCACGTCGGTAGGATACACCCTCTGCCAGTAGTACTCTCTGGTGTGGGACCTCCACCTTATGAAACCCACTATACCCTTTAGCTTCGCAAGCTCCAGGGTTATGTACCCCTCCCATAGGTCCTCAGGTATCCTTAGGTCCTCAAGGACTCTGTATATAGCCTCCTCCGGGTCCTCCACCTTGCATATCTCCTCGATCACACAGTAGCTGGTCCTCAGTTTCGTCCTGAGGTCCCTCTTGGCGATCTCCAGCCAGGACCTGAAGAAACCCTTTTCTCTGCCGGGCATGCCCACCGCCGACTGCCCCTCGTCCAGGAACTCAAGGGCGCTCTTTATAACGAGGTCGTCCACCCTGACACCTATCCTGGACCCTGAGAGACCGTCTATAAGGTCATACAGCGTCCTCTCCCTACCTACCGATCGTATAAGATCCCTGCACACCTCCTCAGGGTACTCCCTCAGGCTATCCACGAGGCCCCTGGGAGGGTCGATGTTGGGTTCGGTGAGGTAGAGGTTTTTGTAAGGTCTCAGCTTTGGGAACTCCACCATGATCTTGAAGAGGGCACCCTCTAAGTCTATGTCACCTGCGTAGCCTGTCCCTTCCAAAAACCTCCTTATGCCTTCCCTCAGGTACCTCTCCTTTATTAAGCCTTCCCTAACGAGGCGGGCGTAGTCTTCCCTCTTGAGGAAGTGTTTGCCTCCGAAGATCCTTCTCCCCTCCTCAACGGCCTCTTCGAAGGGCTTGGACTCGATCTCGTGGAGGGGGTTGTGGTGTATGAAGGTCCGCATGGGCCAGAAGTAGGGAACGACCTCTGCGGCGACATTGACCAAGGACCTCATCCAGAGCTTCTTGCCCATCCTCACCCTATCACCTCCACAAGGTACCGATCCCTACAGCTGAGGACACAGCTATTATAAGGATAAGTAGGGACGTATCCCTCAGTCCTATGTCCACATAGATATGGTCTTCTCTCGGCCTCCCGAACACGATGTCGGCCACCCTGATGATGGACCCAGAACCTATCAGGAACCATCCAAGGAGAAAAAGGGTGTAAACCAACGAACCCACGGCCACGTCAGGTGAGAACTTCACCACCGACACACCGAGTGGAGGCACACCTGAGGAGTGGAGGACCGATATAAGCAGAAGCCACCCCACGACAGGTGCACCTTCTATGAGACCTCTCACGGATCTCAGCTCCGTTGTCCCGAACCTCCTCCTGAGGACGTACTCGATCATCCCAACCAGTAGGGGGCCAGATCCTGCCAGGATCACGAAGACAGGGTCCGGTAAGAGCCAGACCGCCGGTAAAGAACCGCAGTAGAGATCCGCCATCATATCCCTTAGGTTCCGTGCCCTGAAGATCCTGAGACCGTGTATGATCATGGTGGCGACGGCGAGGTAGTGGACCCAGCCTCCCTGATCTGGGAAAGTCGCCACCACCAGGGTCCCGAGGAGTGTAAGGGCGATCACGCCGGTGACTCCGGCCCTCCTGATGATTAAGGCAGTGATCACACTGATCGGAAACACGGGAACAACCAGCAGTGCGATCAGTTTGATAGGGGACAGGTCCAGGTCTCCCACAGCGAAGGCAGCATACACAGGAGCTGGAGCTGAGAGGAAGGTTATCCTGGATACAAACTGGGCTATCTTTAGGAAGTAAACCCTGGTCACCGAGTACAGGTCAGGTACGTAGAGTTCTCTGGAGAGGTAGGTGTAGATCGTAAGGTGGAAGGGAAGGTGCTTCTCCCTGACAACGTAGTACAGAAAAACCCAACCTATAAGGATTATAAGGCCTATGAGCATTATCTCAGCTACGAACACAGGCACAGACCCGAAGGCTACCTCGTAGATCCGGTCGACCAGGTCCTTGGAGGGATAGAGGAAGTTCTGGAGTGAGTGCCCCAGGAAGGCGTACCCCAGCATTATCACCACCATAGACAGCACCACAAAGAAAACTGTCTTGAGGGGGTTTTCTCTCCCCACCCTGAAGGTGCTCACAAGAACCTGTATGCCTGTGACCCAACCGAAGAACAGGAGGATGAGAGCCGTCTCGTACTTTACTATGTTCACATCTACGAGGAGGTGTGTGAGAACCACCACCGTCAGGGGCACTATAACGGTTACGGATCCGTACAGGATCCATGGGATCCTTGAAGGCACTTCCTTAGATCCCACAACCGCCCTGTAAACTTCATCCTCGGGTACGTTAGGATCTCTCCTGGCGTTGTGGATAACGTTGCCTGAGTACAGGAATAGCGTGGCCTTGAATATCCCGTGGGCCATCATGTGGTAAACCCCGAGGGCAAAGGCACCAACGCCTATCTCCATAATCATGTAGCCCATCTGACCAACCGTTGAGTAACCTAAGGACCTCTTCACATCGTTTTGGATGAGCATCAGAGCAGACCCTATAACCGCAGTCACGGAACCGATCACGAAGGCAATCTGCAACCCCCACTGGTCGTGAACGAACAGGGGGGCGAACCTGTTGACCAGGAAGGCACCAGCGTTCACTATACCTGCGTGCATGAGTGCGGACACAGGCGTTGGCCCCTCCATGCTGTAAACGATCCAGAGGTGGAAGGGGAACTGGGCGGATTTTATCGCCGCACTCACTATAAGAAGAACCGTAACCAGGGCTGCGGTCTTGCTGTCTACGGAGAATACTTCGGGCAGGGTAAGTGACCCTGTAGCCCTGTATATAAGGAAGAAGGCGGTCATAAGAGGTATATCAGCTATCATGTGGGTGATCAGGGTGTAGGTGCTGAACCTCTTTGCGTTCTCGCTTCTTGTGTTGTGGTTCAGCATAAGGTAGACGAGAACGCCCATCAAACTCCAGGACATAGCTATGAGGACAAGATTTCCCGCCGTTACCAGTATCAGGAGGTTCGCCGTGGTCAGGTCCAGAAGTACAAAGAACCTCCTGAACCCCGGATCGTCGCTCATGTAGTTGATCGAGAACTTGTGGACCACAAGACTGACGAGGAGTATGTAGGTAGATATCAGGAGTCCCAGTCTGTCTCCCTTGATATGGAAGAACCCTCCCAGGGAGGCATCGCCGAAACTACCGGATAGTAGAAGGCCGAGGCTGAGGAGGAAGGAAACCCCCGTCATTAGTGTGCTGATCCACCCGGCAGACCTGTCCGTCCTCGCTATAGGAACTATGAAGGCGGAAACCAGAGGTATAAGGATTACAAGAAGTATAGCCCCGTCCATTTGGAGTTTTGTATTTTAAGATGTAGAGAGGTTTACGTTTGTATGATCGCAAGCACCTATAATAACCAGAAACGATCCCCCCTCGTACCCTGCCACCTCCGTGCCCACGTCCAAGAGGCCAAAGGACCAGTTGACTAAAACGGGAGCTGGATAACCCTTCAGCCTGACTATACCCTTCACCCTGATCACGTCCTCTGGAAGTGCGCTGATCAGATCCACAAGACTCTCGTACTCCACAGGATCGTCCAGGCGAAGGACCCTCTGGGAGAACCTGTCTGCGTGGGTGTGGACACCCAGGCCTATGTCTTTAAGATCCCCAAGCGTATATGCGCCTTCGAAAACCTCCCTTGGAACCTTTCCGTAAACGGATCTGTATATCTTCACAACTCTGAAAACCTCCTCACCTGTAAACATGTTCCTGAGTTTGTATTTGTCCCATATTTCCCTCACTTCACGCTCAAGGGAGTTAAGCTCTCTCTCATCCACCATGTCCGCCTTGTTCAGGACCACTATGTTGGAACCACCGATCTGGTATTTGGCCGTCTGGTTATCTCTGTATTTGGGAAAGTTCTTTGAGTCAACAACGCAGATCACGCCTTCAACCGAGCACCCGAGGCTTTGAAGGGATAGAAGTATAGGGAAAGGTTCGGAGGCACCCGAGGTTTCCACGAGAATAACCTCAGGGTTATAGGCCTCCCTTATCTCTTCTATGCCCTTTTCAAACTCAGCGTGGATCGTACAGCATATGCACCCCTCCGGAAGCTCCATTACCTTGGAGTAGGCGTTCTCCAAAAGGATCCCGTCAACCCCCACCTCACCGAACTCGTTGACTATAACCGCCACCCTTCTGTCCCGGAAATGGGTCCTGGCAGCCTGAAGCAGGAGTGTGGTCTTACCGCTCCCGAGGAAGCCTGTTATAACGAAGGAAGGAACCATCACTCTCCACTGTACTCCACGCTGTCTATCTCCTCCATGAACTGCTCTATCATGAAGGTAACGTAGTCTTTGAGCTCCTCCACGCTCTTCTTCCAGTTGTCGGGAGAGATCTCTATATCCTTTTCGTGGACGTCATGCTCGTTCGTTATGTACCTCACCCTAACGTAGGGGAACTTTCTGGGATCGCAACCTTCCGCAACCTCCACACCCTCGAAGCAGATATCAACCTCCAGATCCGGGTTCGTCACCGATGCCTTTAGATCCTCCGCCAGCTTCCTGAACTTCTCCTTGGTGTCTTTATCCACACTTAGTCACCAGCCTTTACCATAACCATCTCTATGCAGTTACGCTTCAAAAGGTCTGAACATACGTAAACGCAGATCTCGCATCCTTTACACCTGTCTGTCCAGACCCAGGCTGTGTGGCCACTCTCCTTGTAGTTCAAACAGTTGGGTTCTGGGCAGAAGAGGACACACTGTTTACAGTTATACTTAGCACACTCGTTCTCGTGAACGTGAGCTACGAAGTACATCCATCACCTCCTTCAGGTGGCTACCTTCTCTTCCTCCTCCACCCACCCGTTCTCTTCCGCCAGCTTCAGTGTGTACTTTATCACCTCCAGGTTCTTGGCAAGGAGCTCCTGCTTCTTCTTGAACTTCTTCTCTATGGCCGAGTCGAGAGCTGTGGTTCCTCCCGAAGCCACAAAGGTTCCACCAAGGAACCTCTCTATGAGAGCCTTCTCTATGTGTTCGATCTCGACGAGCCTCGTTATCCCGAAGAAGAGACCGACCATAGCCATATTTGTGGCGAGCTCGGTTCCCGCTATCTCCCTGGCTATCTGGGTTGCTGGTATCATGTAGATCCTGGCGTTCAGTTCCTCCAGTATCCTCTTGTCCTCGTCGGGGATTATGTCGGCGTCCGAGTTTATCAGGATCATGCCGTTCTCCTTGAGACCCGTGTAGAAGGGCATCGTGTAAGACTTTCCGTGGGTTATGACCTGTGGGTGGTATATCATGATGACGTTCGGGTAGACGACCTCTCCCACCTCGTAGATGGGCTGGTCCGATGCCCTCACGTAGGCCTCGACGGGAGCCATCCTCTTCTCAGATCCGAAGAAGGGAACGAGGGAAGCGTACTTGCCGGCGGCGGACATAGCGTTACCGAGTATGTGAGCTGAGGTAACGACACCCTGACCACCGACACCCGCTATCCTTATGTTGTATCTTTTCATGACTTGACCTCCTGCTTCTTCTTCTCCTTTTCCTTCCTCTCTATCTCTTCAAGAAACTCCTTTACCTCGTCCGTCATCCACTCGAAGAACTTGAAGTCCTCCTTCTCCCTCTTTCTGGCGTCGGCCAGGACCTCTCTGGTGGGTATGGAGTACTCTATGTTGCAGGACGTGTAGGCGTGGATGAACGTGGGCCCGAACTTTCTGGCTGCGAATATGGCTCTCCTTATCACCTTGGCTATCCTCTTGGGGTTTGTGGGGGATATCTTGGCCACGTAGACGCAGCCCGAATCTATGGCGAGCTGGACGGCGTTGATCTTCTCGAACTTCTTGCCGAGGGGTGCCATCTTGAGCTGAACACCTTTGGGAGACATACCGCTCTCCTGACCACCCGTGTTACCGTAAACTTCGTTGTCAACCATTATGGTGGTGAACTTCTCCTTCCTGAACCAGGAGTGCATCGTCATACCAAAGCCTATGTCCATGAGACCACCGTCACCCGCTATGACCACAACGTCCTTGTCCTTGTCCGGGAACCTGATGGAGAGGGCTCTCTTCAGACCGGACGCGACCGCGTTGGTGTCTCCGTAGTTCCCGTAGATGAAGGGTACCGCTGCCTGTGAGAGGGCCAGCCTTGCGCATCCAGCCGTTCCGAGGACTATGGTGTCTTCGGGCTTCGGCAGGGCAGCGTAGAAGATCCTTATGAAGTAAGCCATGTAGCAGCCCGCACACATGGGGTGTTCTTCGACGAGCTCTTTGAACTGCCCGAGTTGCATAACGTCAACTTCTCTCCCAAACTGCCCGAACTTGACGAGGTCTACGTAGTCCCTCGGCATGTATTTCTCAAAACCCGGTGATATCCTGACGTACTCAAGTCCCATGACACTACCTCCTCAAGTTTTTTAAACAACGGTTTTCTTAGCCTTCTTAACACCCAAGGCTTCGTAAATCTTCTCCATTATAAGCTCCACAGGGAGAGTCATGCCTCCGTAGACCCTCGGCCCGTCCACGACTATACCGCTGTTGGGTATGACCGCCTTCACCTCCTTGGCGAGCCAGCCCACTATGTTGTGCTCGGGAACTATGACGGCCTTGGCCTTCTTGAGTATCTCCCTGATCTCCTGGGCGGGGAAAGGTCTTATGGACTTCACCTTAACGAGACCCACGGGCAGGCCTTCCATCTCAGCGTACCTCTGGGCTTCCCTTCCCTGAGCCGCAGCACACCCTGAGGCAACTATGAACACCTCAGCGTCAGGGTTCACGACCTCCACAAGCCCCCCGAGGTAGTGCTTTATCCACTTCCTGGACCTCTGGTTGGCGGACCAGATCTCCTGCTGCCAGACGGCGTGTATCAGGTAGCTCATGAAGTTAGACTTCTGAACCGGTGCGTCCCTCTGTATCCTTGCGGGGGGTATCTCACAGTCGGTAGGTGGAACCGGTGCCTTGTAGGGATCTCTTGGGGGAAGTTTCATGTCTTCAGGAGGCAGGTTGACGTAACCTTTGGCGTGGGTAACGAAGAAGCCCTCCGTGCATACGGCTACAGGTATGTAAACATCAACCTTTTCGGATATAACGAACCCGGCGAGCGTGAAGTCGAAGACGTCTTGCTGGTTCTCCGCGTGGAGGACTATCATACCACAGTTGAGGAGGTAAGAGATCTCCACGTTGTCAGGCTGTATGGAGAGAGGAGCGTTCACCACTCTGGTCATGACTCCGAGAACGGCCGGTATCCTGTGTCCCGGCCAGGAGACGATCGCCTCGAGACCTCTGAGGAGTCCGGGTCCTGAGGTTGCCGAGAAGGCTCTCGCTCCACCTCTTACCGCACCCGCTATGGCGGACATGGCCCCGTACTCCTCCTCAGCCCTGTAGTAGTCCTTTACGTACCCCTGGGCGTACAGGTCTCCAACCAGGTGCATGGTCTCCGACTGAGGGGTTATCGGGTAGGCTATGGCTATATCAACGTTGGCCCTCTTTATGGCCTCCGCAAAGGCCTGAGACCCTGTTATAAACTTCCTCTCCCTCGGGGCCTCAAGTATTAGATACTCAGGATCCACAACCCTCTGGTCAGGCATGGCACACCTCCTTACTCGGTCTCCTCAACAACCTCGCCCCTCCTGGGAATTAGGAGGGCCGCATACTCGCCAAAATCAAGGGGTGACACAGTGGTCCACTCTTCCTTGGGAAGGGACGGGTTCTCGGGTGGGGGTTTGGGCTCCCACTCTATCCCCAGTTCCTTCCTCACCTGTATGAGAACCTCCTTGAACTTCCTTATCTCCTCCGCATGAACGTCCCTCAAAGAGACCATAGCGTCCTCGTGACCCATCTCAGCACAGAGGGCTATGGTGAAGCAATTGGTCCCGGCCCTGATCATCCTGAGGGACAGGTTGGCGTAGTGGCAGTGAACGCCCACGAAAATGCACGCCTCTATCTTGTTGTGGAGTATGGTCAGGTTGGGATGGTTTGGGTTTATCTCCGCCTCAGGATCTATCTTCGGGTACTTGGGCCTGTAGTCCGGCATTGGAATTATCCTACAGTTGGGTATCTCCGCAGCCAGTTCGAGGACAGCCTTAGCCTTCTCCATGGCTGAGGCGTTCCAGCCCCACAGGACTAGAGGACCTGGGAATATGGTAGGATTTCTCCTCGTTAGCATGGCCTTGGCGGCCTCCCTCATAGCCACCTCTTCGTCCACTATCTCCCCGTAAAGCAGGGCCTTTCCAGGTGGCGGCAGGTCTACTCCTAAAAAGGCCGCAGGTTCAGGTTTGTAGCCTGCAGGCCCTGGAGTTATGATCTTGCCCTCTTCCATTGATTAAACCTCCGCTCTCTTTTAGAAGGGTAGTCTTAAATGTATAAGGAAGCTCTTATATTGTCAAGTTGCCAAATATGAGCTATGTCAAAAATTTAAAACATCGTTTTAGGAATTAAACGTATACAACGTCGAACTTTATCTTGCTACTCTCCTTCAGATCCTTAGAAACGCTTAGGAAGAGATCCGCCGCCTCCTCCACGGACTCAAAGAAGCCTACCCTACAGGCCCCCATCGTTATAGCGAAGGGCCTCTCCTCATTATCCCTGACCCTGTACCTGGGCTTATCGGCCGGGTATATGTCCACGAAGAAGTTTATAGGGTCCAGGTAGGCTACGAACTTCCCCGTCTGGGAGGTCGGTTCGACCATAGACCTTATGCTCTCAACTATCTCCTGTGTGGAACCTTCTAAGTTCACCTCGGAGCAAACCCTTGAGAGGGGAACCCCGAACCAGTTAAAGTCCTTGTCAGCCTCCAGTATGTAAAGGTCCTTTCCCTCTGCCTTCTTACACAGAACCTTAAGCACCTTACCCCACATGGGAGGATATTATACACTCTTTATAGCCTCCAGGAGACACTCCCTCATTAGGTCCTCAGAGGGGTTCCCTACGTCCACTATCACGTCGAAGTCTTTGCCGTAACCTTTGTCCCTCAACCGTTTCATGAGAAGCCTGTAAATGTTCTTGAGCCCCTCCTTCATGGAGATACCTTCCTTAAATATGTAGAGCTCCTCGTCTTCCCTGTAGAAGTTGATCCCGTACTCCTCTGGGTTCTCTATGCTGAAGTCCGCCCCGAGGGCGTAGGCCTTTCCGTGATTCACAGCGCTCTCCTCAGGAAGATACTGTCTGGAGTAGCAGT
>WFOY01000053.1 GCA_015487835.1 Aquificaceae bacterium | reverse complement strand
GTCAGGGAAGGTTTCCCCTACGACCAGGCCCTCAGGATAGCGATAGACACCGTCCTCGGTACCGCGGAACTTCTCAGGTCCTCAAGGCTAAACCCCAACGAGTGGCTGGTGAAGGTAACATCTCCGGGTGGAACGACGATAGAAGGTATAAAGGTACTCGAAGAGAGAGGTTTTAAGGGAACGGTGATCGAATGCGTGGCGAGGACCTCAGAGAAGGCAAAGAGACTGAGGGGCTGATCCACTCCTTCCAGATCCGGGGAAAACTGGTAAGTGTCAGGACTGTGTGGAGGGCCCATTCCAGGATGTACCTCCCCATCCAGAAGCACACCAACAGGGTGATACTGCTCACTACCTTCCCCCACCCACCCCTGATAGGTGACGCTGTGGTCACAAACCTGGAAGGTGTAGAGATAGGTGTAAAGACGGCCGACTGCGTGCCGTTAGTTCTTATAGGAGAGGAGTGGTTTGGGGTCGCCCACGTAGGCTGGAGGGGACTTTACTCAGGTATAGTGGAGAGATCCCTGGAGGTGCTGTCCAGGTGGGAGGACCTCCGTAGGGTCTTTGCCTTCGTGGGACCGGCCGCGAAGGCCTGCTGTTACGAGGTGGGGGAGGAGTTCAGGGATATGTTCGAGGGGCTCGTGGAGAGGGACGGCAAGCTTTACATGGACCTCCAGGAGGCTGTGGTGACCAGGCTGAAAGAGGCAGGCGTGGGAAGCGTGGGTATCTATGAGAGGTGTACCGTCTGCTCACCCCAGCTTCCTTCCTACAGGAGGGACAGAACCGAGGACAGGATCCTCACATCTGTAAGGGCACTATAATCCTCTTCTTGTCTTTGGACAGGGTGGGGTCCTCTTTCTTACCGGTCAGTATGTCTATAAGATCCCTGACGTGGATTATGCCCTGTTTCTTCAGCCTGTAGCCGTTGGCCCCGCTTATAAATATGCCCTCCTCGTAGTTGCCGAGCCAGGCCGCACCGAGCCTGTCAGCTATGCAGAAGCCCACCTTCTTGGCCTCCTCCCCCTTGTTGCAGGGTGTTACGCAGTGGGACACACAACCCTTCCACCCGTTTATACCACCCAGGAGCTTCTCTATAAAGGGTGTTCTTATAACCCTGAGCGGGTACCCGACGGGAGACTTGAGGAGCATTATATCCTCCTTCTTAGACTCTAAGACTATCTCTTTGTAGATCAGGGGTGCGTCGCACTCGTGGGTGGCTATGAACCTGGTGGCCATCTGGACACCCGCCGCACCCCTCTCGATGAACCAGAGTATGTCTTTGTAGCTCCAGACACCTCCCGCCACTATAACGGGTATGTTACCCCACCTCTTGGCCTCCTCCAGAACGCTCGGGAAGAGGCTCTTCAGCTGGTACTCCTTCTTGAAACAGTCCTCGTACTTGAACCCCTGGTGTCCCCCCGACTTGGGACCCTCCAGGACCACGGCGTCGGGTAGCCTCCCGTACCTCTTCTTCCAGGTTCTGCATATGAGGTTAAGAGCCCTCGCGGAGGATACTATGGGAACCAACGCCACGTCAGCACCGTCAACGTACTGGGGGAGCTTCAGGGGTAGTCCAGCACCAGATATGATGAGATCGGCCCCGGCCTCAACCGCGTCCCTGGCCACCCTGTCGTAGTCCGTTATCGCGGCCAGTATGTTAACCCCTATGGCACCCTTGCCACCCGATATGATCTTGGCGTCCCTTATGATCCTTTTCAAAGACTCAGGGTGGTGGATGTTGTAGGACCCTATAGGCCTACCGAACTTGTCCCTCTTGACCATATCGGGGTGCCTGTAGCCTGTTCCTACGGCCGAAACCACACCTATGGCACCGCAGGCGGCCACCGAACCGGCCAGGTTCTCCCAGGAGAGACCCACACCCATCCCGCCCTGGATGATGGGGATATCGACCTCTATGTGTCTGATCCTCAGCTTTGGCAGGTTCATACCGAGACTCCTTTAAAGCAAGTTGTATTAATTTTAAACTCCGCAGGTATGCAGTCAAGGAACAGGATCTATCTCAGTTTGGGGAGCAATCTGGGAGACCGTATTGGGTATCTGACCAGGGCCGTGGATCATCTGAGGGAAACAGGTAAGATCGTAGCGGTCTCAACCGTGTACGAGAGCCAGCCCTGGGGCTACAAAGACCAGCCCGAATTCTTGAACTGCGTGGTCTCCTTAGAGACAGACCTTAGGCCCGAGGAACTCCTGGATAAGGTAAAGTCAATAGAGAAGAGGATCGGTAGGGTCCACCGCTTCAGGTGGGGACCCAGGGAGATAGACATAGACATACTCCTCTACGGAAACCTCATAGTCAGAACCAACAGGTTGGAGATCCCGCACCCCAGGATGAAGGAGAGGGACTTTGTCTTGGTGCCCCTTCTGGATCTTGAGCAGGATCTGAGGGACCCCGTTACCGGGAAGCCCTACAGGGAGTTCCTGAAACTGGTGGAGGTCAAACTAAAGCCCTTCTGCTGCATCCTCGTGTAAAAAGGGGCGAAGGGGAGCCAGAGCCGTTATCTCAGTGGGCTCCCTCCCTGGACTTGACGTACTTCTCCCAGTTCTCAGGATTGAAGGGGGAGACGCTTCTTAGCCAGTTCACTATCTTGGGGAACTCCTCGGCCACGTAATCGACGTCCTCCTCCGTGTTCTCCCTTCCGAAGCTGAAGACCAGGGACCCGTTGGACACCTCTTTGGGAACACCTATGGCGAAGAGTACGTGGGACTGCTTCAGTGCAAGAGAGACGCAGGCTGAACCCGAGGCGGTCTCTATGCCCATCAGGTCACACCTGAGGAGCATGGCCTCACCCTCTATGAAGTGGACTATGAGCGAGAGGTGGTGGGGTAGCCTCTGGGTCGGGTGACCTGTGAACTCTATGTACTGAAGCTTCTCCTCTATAGCCTTCTTGAGCTTGTCCCTGTAAGAGGAGAGCCTTTTCATCCTGTCCTCGAGCTCCTTCATGGCGAGTTCGGCGGCAGCTCCGAAGCCGACTATACCTGGGACGTTCTCGGTGCCAGCCCTAACACCCCTCTCCTGGGTGCCACCCTCTATCAGGGGCCTTACCTTCACCCCCTTCCTGGTCCAGAGGGCGCCCACACCTTTGGGCCCGTACATAAGGTGTGCCGTAAAGGAGGCCGCGTCCACACCCCACTCTTTGAGGTCCACGGGGTAGTGTCCCAGGGTAGGGGCGGCGTCCGTGTGGAAGATCACCTTGGGGTTCTTTTCCTTTGCAGCCTGGACGAGATCCTTTATGTTCTGGATGGTCCCTATCTCCCTGTTCGAGTGGCCGATTGATACAAGAACCGTGTCCTCCCTCACGGCTTCCCTGACCTGGTCCGGATCTATAAGACCGTACCTGTCCGGCTTGAGGTAGGTGACCTCCCATCCTTCTCTCTCTAAGGTTTTGCAGGGGTGGAGTATGGAGTGGTGCTCTATCTCGGTGGTCACTATGTGCTTTCCCCTTCTCTTGTAGGCGCTCGCTATACCCTTTATGGCCAGGTTGTTAGCCTCGATGCCACCGGAGGTGAATATGATCTCCTCGGGAGTGTTGGCGTTTATCAGCGTGGCTATCTTCTCCCTAGCTTCGTTTATGGCCTTCTTGGTCACCTGACCGAAGCTGTGGAGGGAGGTGGGGTTCCCGAAGTGCTCCTTAAAATAGGGGAGCATAGCCTCAAGGACCTCGTCGGCGACCGGTGTGGTCGCTATGTGATCTAAGTAAACAACCTTCTGACCAGCTTTCCTGATAAACATCCTCTTACCTCCTTTAACCTAAATTCTGGGCTATTATCTTAGCTATACCAACGAACGCCCTCGCCACCTCCGAGTCCGGGTGGGTTATGACCACAGGCTCTCCCCTGTCGGACCTCTCCGCGACCTCCGGATCGATGGGTATGGAACCGAGGATCTTCAGGTTGTAAGAGGCTGCGAACTCGGCCACCTTACCCTTGCCGAATATGTGGTACCTCTTCCCCGTATCCGGACAGGTGAAGTAGGCCATGTTCTCTATGACACCTAAGACTGGAACGTTCACCTCCTTGAACATGGAGGTGGCCTTCCTCACATCTGCGAGGGCAACGTCCTGGGGTGTGGTCACAACGATAGCACCCGACATCTCCACGTTCTGTGCCAAGGTGAGCTGGACGTCTCCCGTCCCAGGAGGGAGGTCTAAGATCAGGTAGTCGAGTTCTCCCCACTCGGTGTCGAAGAGGAACTGGGTGAGGGCCTTCATGAGCATAGGGCCACGCCATATGACGGGCGTATCCTCGGAGGGGAGCATGAGACCTATGGAGAGGACCTTTATGCCGAACCTCTCAATGGGAACGAGCTTGTTCCTCTCGCTTACCGTTATCCTCTCACCCTTTATACCCAATAGGGTTGGGACGCTGGGGCCGTATATGTCCGCATCCAAGAGGCCAACCTTGTAACCTATATTCCTGAGGGCTAAGGCCAAGTTCACGGCCACCGTTGACTTTCCCACACCACCCTTTCCGCTCCCCACAGCTATCATGTGCCTGATGCCCGGAACCGGACGCCTCGTGAAGGCGGGCTGACCTACCGGTATCTCCTGCTTGGGTTGGGGAGGCGGTGAGTCAGCGAACCTCACCCTTATGTTCTTCACCTCCGGAACGCCGGAGAGGGCCTGGTGCACCTTATCCCTCAGGAGGCTCTCGATCCCCGGCTTGGGAAGGTAGAGGACCACATCCAGGTCTTCACCTATCAGCTTTATGTCCTTCACCAGCTGTGCCAGGTTTTCCTTAAGACCCAGATCGCTCAGATCTTTACCTCTCAGGGCGTCCATGATATCCTTTACTGCCATCGGGTGTGCCTCCTCTCTTAAGAATATAGTAAATTGAAAACTTAAGTATGATTGCAGTCATCGGCTATAAAATACTTTGAGGGGGATGGAATGAACCTGGCTCCTGAGATACTTAACTTCCTCGGAGAGAGGAGGGAGTTCACGGAGGTTATCCTAGCTCCCAAGGCCTCGCCCGTGGAGAGGAGGGACAGGAGGATCAACAGGATAATGGACATAATCCTATCCCCTGAGGACATAAGGGACACGCTCATATCCCTCAGGTCAAACACCACCACCTCCCTCGGCCCGCTCGGGAGGGAAGGCCTCTTCTCCTTCGGGCTCCCCGAGGTTGGGAGGATAAGGGTGACCTACCTAACCCAGAGGGGAAGCTACGTGGTCAGCATAGTCAAGGTCCCCTACGAGATACCGAGGCTCGAGAACATAGTCTCCAACAGGGCGGAGATAGAGAACCTGCTGGACACACTCCTCAATACCAACGGTATAGTCACGATAATAGGGGCCTCCTACGTGATCCACAACCTCTTCTCCTATTCCCTCCTCCAGGAGATATGCGACAGGGAGACGGGTCTTCTCTACGTTCTTGAGAGGCCGATCACCTATCTGATAAGGCACAGCAACTCCATAGTGATCCAGAGGGAGGTGGGCGTTGACGTGGACACCTTCGAGGAGGGTGTGGAGGAGGCCCTGTTTCTTAACCCCGAGATCATATACATGAGCGACATAATGCTGAAGGACGCCCTCAAGGCTGCGAGACGCCTCTTCGACATACCTATACTGACCATAATGAGCGTAACCGCTTCGAGCGTGGAGGCATTAAAGAGGAGCATATACGTGTTCCTGAAGGAGGAGTACCAGGAGATAACGGGACTGATCTCGAAGGTGGTGGACCTCTCCCTGGACGAGAAGGAGAAGATAAAGTTCACGCTCACAGACATATGACCTTCGGCTTCGGGAAGCCGTTGAACTCGCTCGCGTAGACGGACGTATAGGCTCCCGCCGAGAGTATGTAAACCCTGTCCCCAACCTCAGGTTCAGGAAGGTATATGTTCCTCGCTATAACGTCAAGGCTGTCGCAGGAAACACCCCCGACCACCCACTCCTTGAGATCCCCTTCCCTCTCCAGGAACATGGGGTACCTGATCCCGCCGAGGGTCTCCGCCAGCCCGTTGAACACACCCGTGTCCAGGTAGACCCAGTTCTCCTCCCCTCTCTTAGCCTTTCCGATCACCCTGGTGACGAGCACTCCCTGATCACCCACTATGCCCCTACCTGGCTCTATCTGGAGCTCGTAAGGGGGTACGGAGAAGTATTTCCTCAAAAGGCCCTTTACGTAGTAGGCTACGTCCTCCACCCTTAAGGACTCGTACAGGTACCTGACCGGGATCCCACCGCCCATGTTGAGGACCATCAGCCTCAGACCCCTTGATCTTGCCCTCTCCCAGAGGTAGGAGGAGTCCCTTACGGCTATGAACCAGTTCCTGAGGTTGTTACACTGGGAACCCACGTGGAAGGTTATCCCTACGGGCACAAGACCTTTTTCTTTTGCGAACTCCAGTATGTCGAGGGCCGTCTCTGGATCGACACCGAACTTCCTCGAAAGGGGCCAGTCGCTCCCCTCGTTGGGTACGGTGACCCTCACGTACACCCTGGACCTGGGGGCAACCCTCGCTATCTTCTCCACCTCTGTGAAGCTGTCCACCGCGAAGCGGTTAACCCCAGACCTGTAGGCGAAGTCTATGAACTCCTCGGGCTTTACGGGGTTGCTGGATATAACCCTCTCGGGGGGAACCTTTAAAGATAAAACCTTCTCGAGCTCTCCTGAGGAGGCCACCTCGAAGCCTGAACCGACCTCCGCAAGGGCCCTCAGGACATCTATGTGGTCGTTGGCCTTCACCGCGTAGTAAACGTTAACCTCGGGAAGGTGGTACCTTATCTGGACGTACCTCGCCTTTATGCCCTCCAGGTCCATGAGGATAGCGGGCGTCTCCACCTTGTTCAGGGCTTCCCTTATCTTCGGTCTCGACGATATGAACTCCTCGAAGTACCTCTTCGCGTAGCCGAACTGTATATCTCCCGCCGAGAGGGTCCTCTCCATGGATATTAATTTAGGTCCAGGACCATACCGTCCTCCGCTGGAATGACCTCGAGACCAAGTTCCTGGGAGAGATCCTCCGCCACCCTTCTCGGGTCCTTCTCGTGCATCTCCATACTGAAGTGGGTGATTACCGTCCTCTTGGGCCTCTTGACCTTGAGGAACTCCTTTATCTCCTCCACCGATAGGTGGTCTATACCCTCCCTCTTCTTGTAGAAGGTGGTGTTTACTATGAGGAGTTCGGGGTTGTCAGGGTACTCCTCCAGCATCCTCTCCTCGTATCTGCCACAGGTCATGTAGACAACCCTGTCGTTGAAGGAGAGGCCGTAGGTCTCCGCCCCGTGATGGGTGTGCCTCATGATAACGCTCACCTTAAGGTCCTTGCACTCTGCTGTCACTCCTTCCCTGAGTAGGCCGACATCCTTTAGCCTCCTTCTTAAGTAGGGGAGGACTACCCTGTCCTCTCCCTCCAGGGCGGACCTTGGACAGAAGAGGTACAGATCCTTCCTCCTTCCGCCGTCGGTGCAAGCCTCTATCAGGGTGTTCACGTCCGCGGTGTGGTCGAGATGTATGTGGGAGAGAACCAAGAGGTCTATATCCCTGTAGTCCACACCTATTTCCTTAAGGTAGACGAAAGACCCCGGCCCAGGATCCACGTGGGCTAAGGTTCTTCCCGTATCTATAAGGAAACCACCTGACCGCCTGACCAGGCGAAAGGTCGTTATCCGTCCTCCGGCCGTCCCTAAGAAGACTACTTTAGTCCGCGTCCTCAACTATTATCGATCCGCTGGGGCACTCGTCGGCCACCTCTTCCACTTCCCCCTCCAGGTCCTCAGGGACGAACATCCACTTGACCTCTTCGTCCTCATCTATGTCATAGCGGACCACGTCCGCTATACCGTCACCTCTGTTCTTGAAGACTTCAGGTATCCTGTCGTAACAGAGCTCGCAGGCGGTGCAGGTGTCGTACTCTATGCGAACCTTCTTGTTCGCCATGGCTTACGCCTCCTCAACTATTATTGAACCGCTTGGACACTCGTCCGCAACCTCCTGAACCTCTCCCTCCAGGTCCTCGGGAACGTTCATCCACCTCTCGTCCCCGTCCTCTATGTGAACCTCCACCACGTCCGCTATGCCGTCCCCTATATTTTTGAACACTTCCGGTATCCTGTCGTAGCAGAGCTCACAGGCGGTGCAGGTGTCCTGGTCAACC
>WFOY01000052.1 GCA_015487835.1 Aquificaceae bacterium | reverse complement strand
TACTTAGAGAGCCTCGAGAGGTTGGGTATAGACCCTAAAAAGCACGACATCCGCTTCGTCGAGGACGACTGGGAGTCACCCACCCTCGGGGCCTGGGGGTTGGGCTGGGAGGTCTGGCTCGACGGGATGGAGATAACCCAGTTTACCTACTTCCAGCAGGCTGGGGGTCTCGACCTTGACGAGATATCGGTGGAGATAACCTACGGTCTCGAGAGGATAGCCATGTTCATACAGGGGAAGGACAGCGTCTTCGAGATAGAGTGGGTCGACGGGATAACCTATGGGGACATCTTCAGGAGGGCCGAGAGGGAGTGGAGCGTTTACAACTTCGAGAAGGCGGACACGGAGATGCTCTTCAAGGTCTTCGATATGTTTGAGGGGGAGTCTAAGAGGATGATCTCCGAAGGCCTTGTCCTACCAGCCTACGACTACCTCCTCAAGTGCTCCCACATCTTCAACCTGCTCGATGCGAGGGGTGTCATCTCAGTCCAGGAGAGGGCGAGGTACATCCGCAGGATGAGCAACCTGGCGAGGGAGGTGGCGAAGCTTTACCTCAAGATGGTGCCGGAGGCGGGAGTCGAACCCGCACGCCCGTGAAGGGCACCGTCCCCTCAAGACGGCGCGTCTGCCAGTTCCGCCACTCCGGCTCGGAGTATATTATATATCACCGTGAAGGAACTTCCAAGGCTTTACGCCATAACGGACAGAAGGAAATACGGGGAGGACTTTCTCGGAACCCTTGAGAAGGTTCTCAAGAAGGGCGTGAAGATGGTCCAGCTAAGGGAGAAGGACCTGAAAGGAAGGGAACTATACGATCTCGCCCTGAAGGTCCGGGACCTGACTAAAAAGTACGACGCCCTACTTCTCATAAACGAGAGGTTCGATATTGCTAAGGCTGTTGAAGCTGACGGTGTGCACCTTCCTGAGAGGTCCTTCCCTCCGAGTGTTGTGAAGAGGCTTTTCCCGGACATGATCGTGGGTTTCTCCGCCCACTCCCTGGAGGGTGCCCTCTACGCCGAGAGGGAGGGCGCAGACTTCATAACCTTCGGGCCTGTATTTAAGACCTCCTCCCATCCTGAGGCCAAACCAGTGGGGCTTATGAAGCTCAAGGAGGTCGCCTCTAAGGTGGGCTTACCTGTGTACGCCTTGGGAGGCGTAACCTGGGAAAAGATAAAAGTATGCTACAAAAACAATGCATACGGTGTAGCAGGGATTACAATTTTTATCGATGAGGACAAGGGACCTGATACTTGAAGAAGCCCTCAAGCTGTTCTCCGAAAAGGGAATAAAGGAGACCACGGTCAGGGACATAGCTAGGGCGGTAGGCATAACTGAGGGTGCCATTTACAGACACTTCGACAGCAAGGACCAGATAGTCTACGAGCTCTTCGGTCTCCACTCGGAGAGGCTGTACACGGCTCTGAAGGAGTCGATCGACGGATCTGAGGACATGGAGGCCAAGTTTAAGGGAGCCATAAGGACCTTCCTGGACTTTGCCTTTAAGAACCCGGAGGCCTTCAGGTACATGAACATATTTCACTACCTCCGTGGGGGAGAGGTCAGGAGGTTCAAAAAGATACCCTTCTCGCTCCTGAAAGACCTGGTGGTGGAGATGAAAAGGAGCGGTGTCCTGAACACAGAACCTGAGTACGCCCTGGCTGTTATCACGGGGACCTTAGAGAGGGTGTTCCTGTATAAGAACATGGGCATAGTGAAGGGGAGAAGGAAGGAGATAGCCCAGAAAACTGCGGACATGCTCTGGAGGATCCTGGTCGAGTGCTCGAAATCATAAAAGCAGAACTTATCTTAAGTTTAATATTTCCGGCTAGGAGGCAGCCTTGGTAGACAGAGAGAAGATCAAGAAGGCGGTCAGGCTGTTCTTAGAGGGCATAGGAGAGGACCCTGACAGGGAGGGTCTTAGAGAAACCCCCGAGAGGATAGCCCGTATGTGGGAAGAGTTCGAAAGCATGAGGAACTTCGATATGAAGATCTTCGAAGAGTTCGGATCCTACAACGAGATGGTCCTGGTGAAGGACATAAGGTTTTACTCCTTCTGCGAGCACCATCTCCTCCCCTTCTTCGGGAAGGTCCACATAGCCTACATACCTGACGGTGTGATCTGCGGGCTCTCAAAACTGGTAAGATCCGTAAGGTCCTTCGCCCTCAGACCCCAGGTCCAGGAGAGGCTGACAGAGGAGATAGCCGACTTCCTCGAGAAGGAGCTCAAACCCCAAGGTGTCGGTGTGGTCATAGAGGCGGAGCACCTCTGTATGTCCATAAGGGGAGCCATGTCTCCAGGCCACATAACCGTAACCTCGGCCCTAAGGGGAGCCTTTCTAAAGGACATGAGAACCAGGGAGGAGTTCCTCAAGCTCGTAAAGGGTTAAAATATTATCCATGTACTACGCACTGCTCACTGTCTTTGTTATAGTGGCCCTGATCCTCCTGATCCTAACGGTCGTTCAGAAGGGAAGGGGTGACGTGGGTTCCGCCTTCGGGAGCGGTATGGGCCAGACCATATTCGGAGCGGGAGGTGTGGACACTATCCTCACCAAAGCCACCTACTGGCTGGGGGGTATATTTTTAGCGCTCGCTATACTCCTTTCCCTGGTTCCAAGGGGTGAGAAGGGGTCCGTCGTTGAGGAGAGATTGAAGGATGAGACTCCGGCAGCTGCTCCTTCAGACCAGGCCGCACCTCAGGAGGGACGCACGGATAATACTGGCCCACCTACTAAGGGTGAAGGTAAGTGATACCTACCTTCTGGAGGATGAGATCCTGGACTCCGAACTCACCGAAAGGTTTAGAACCATGATGGCGGAGAGGGAGAGGGGAACCCCCACCGCTTACATCATAGGCGAGTGGGACTTCTTCGGGAGGACCTTCAGGGTCAGGGAGGGGGTCTTGATACCGAGGCCGGAGACCGAGGTCCTCGTGGAAAAGGTGCTCGATCTAATACCTCCGGAGGCCACCTGGGAGGGTCTTGACCTGGGGACGGGAACAGGTTGCATAGCTGTAACCTTACTTGCGGAACGCCCCAGGCTCAGAATGACGGCGGTGGACCTAAACCCAGATGCGGTCCACCTTACCTCCGAGAACGCCGAGATCCACGGGGTCCTGGACAGGTTAGAGGTCCTCGAAGGGGACATGTTCCAGCCTGTGAAGGGAAGAGTATTTGACTTCATAGTTGCCAACCCACCTTACATACCTGCCCGTCTCTGGGACACACTACCCCCTGAGGTGAGGAAGGAGGGGAGAGCGTCGCTAATAGGTGGTGAGAGGGGATACGAGTTCTACACCAGGCTGGCGGAG
>WFOY01000051.1 GCA_015487835.1 Aquificaceae bacterium | reverse complement strand
GCCATGGCCAGGAAGAGGCTGGGAGAGCTCCTTGAGGACCTCGGCTACCTGTCGAGGGAACAGTTGGAGGTGGCCCTTGAGGTCCAGAAGCTAAACGGGAAGAGTCTGGGAAGCCTACTTGTGGAGCTCTCCTTCGTATCACCCCAGGAGCTCGCCCAAGCTATAGCCCACCAGGCTGGAAAGGAGTTCATAGATCTCACCCTCTACACACCCTCCTTCGAGGCCCTGAAGCTCATAGACAGGAACACGGCGAGGCAGCTTGAGATAATCCCTCTCGAGGTAAGGGGGAGCAAGATAGTCGTTGCGGCTTCGGATCCTTTCAACGTGAACGTGATAGACCTGATAAGGAGGAAGACAGGTCTTGAGCCTGAGATCCTTGTCTCTGACAGGGAAAGCATACTGAAGGCCATAGAGATATACTACGACCAGCTGACTAAGCCCATACCTGAGAGGATAAAGGAGATAATAAACAGGGCTGTCGAGGGTGAGGCGGACATACCCAGACTGGTTGATCTGTTCCTGAACCACGCGATCATAGACAGGGCCACGGACATACACCTCTCCCCTGAGAACACAGCCTCCCACGTCTTCTTCAGGATAGACGGCGTCCTCCACCACTACTACACCTTCCCGAAGGAGATACACCCCTCCATAGTCTCGAGGGTAAAGATAGTGAGCGGTATGGACATATCGGAGCAGAGGTTGCCCCAGGACGGGGGCTTCACCTACACCTTCCTCGGGGAGAGCTACGATATAAGGGTCTCCACGGCTCCCACGACATACGGAGAGAACGTTGTCATGAGGATACTCCCAAAAAACCTATCCCTCTTCAACCTAAGGAGCCTGGGTTTCGAGGAGGACATTCTGAAGGACCTCCAGGAGGTTATATCGAAACCCTACGGGATGGTCCTCGTGACTGGGCCCACGGGTTCGGGTAAGACCACTACCCTATATGCTATCCTGAGGAGGCTGAACGCCCTTAGGAGGAACATACTGACAGTGGAGGACCCCATAGAGTACAGGTTCCCATTCATAAAGCAGACACAGGTGAACGAGAAGGCGGGTTACACCTTCGCCAGGGCCATAAGACACTTCCTGAGACAGGACCCAGACGTGATCTTAGTAGGTGAGGTGAGGGACGAGGAGACTGCGGAGATGGCGGTGAGGGCGGCGATAACGGGACACCTGGTCCTTTCCACGGTTCACACCAACGACGCGGTTAGCACCATACCCAGGCTCGTGGACCTGAAGGTGAAGGAGTACATGATAGCCTCAGGAGTCCTGGCCATAACCTCCCAGAGGCTCATAAGGAAGGTGTGCCCCTTCTGTGCTGAGGATAAGGTCCTTACCAGGGACGAGATCAGGGCCTTCGGCTTCTCCGAGGAGAGCGTTGAGAGGTTCGTCAAGTCCCAGGAGGTCAGCGTGAAGGTGGGAAGAGGCTGTGATCACTGCAAAGGGACGGGATACCTCGGCAGGACCGCTGTGGCCGAGATCCTGAGGATGGACGAGGAGATAGGGGACATGGTCGTCAGGGGCTACCCACCCCTCGCCATAGCCCAGAGGGCGAGGGAGAAAGGTATGAGGACCATCAAGGAGGACGGTCTCATAAAGGTCCTCAAGGGCGTAACCACACCCGAAGAGGTGAGGAGGGTGGTGGGTTAATGCCTTACTACCACGTTAAGGCTGTTGACGACGTAGGCAGGGAGGTTAGGAAGACCATAGAGGCGGAGAACGACATACAGCTCCTCTCCTTCTTAGACTTTCTCAGGCTGACACCTGTGAAGGTTTCCAGAAGACCCGAGTTCTTAGGGAGACTCCAGAAGGTCCTTCACTTCAGGAGGATAAGGAGGAAGGACCTCATAGACCTCTTCGAGAACCTGCACCTCCTCGCCCAGTCGGGGATACCCCTCGGGACCGGCCTCTGGGACCTCGCGGAGGACACCGATAACCCTGCCATAAGGGACATGCTCCAGGACGTGGCCTTCAGGATCCAGGGCGGGCAGTCCATATCGACGGCCATGGCGAGGTACGAGAAGGTCATCGGCACCATAGCTGTGAACCTCATAAGGATAGGTGAGGAGACGGGAAACTTGGACAAGATCTTCAAGGACATAAGCGACCACTACAGGAGGATAGAGGACTTCGTGAGCAAGGTCAAGCAGGCTCTCATATACCCAGCCTTCGCCCTTACGGCAATAACGATAGCCCTCGTCTTCTGGCTCGTCTTCGTCCTGCCGAGACTCGCCGAACTCTTCAAAAGCCTGAACGTCCAGCTACCTGGGATAACCCTGTTCGTGCTGGGGTTCTCGGAGTTCCTCCAGAGGAACATACTCTTTATACTGCTTGGTTTCGGTGTCCTGGTAAGTGTTTTCCTCCTCGCAAGATCTAAGAGCGAGAGGTTCAGGTACGTTACCGACAGGGCCTTTCTGAAGATCCCGATAATAAACATGATCCTCTACAGCTTCAACTACGCCTTCTTCTCCGAGTACATGAGGCTCATGATAACCGCGGGAGTGTCCCTCTACGATACCCTTCAGACCCTTGAGAACTCCTTCAGGAACAGGGTCTTCAAGAGGGCGATGGGCTACATAAAGGAGTTCGTATCGGGGGGAGGTTCGATCAGCGAGGGTATGAGGAGGGCTGGAGTCTTTCCCTCACTTATGGTTAGGATGGTGGCGGTAGGTGAGGAGACGGGAGGACTGGACCAGCAGCTGGACTACTTGGCTCAGTACTACTACAACAGGCTCGACTACATAACCCAGAACATAGCCAAGATCTTGGAGCCTGTGATAATCATCACCGTTGGGGGCTTCATGGCTCTTATCATGGTGAGCCTACTCCTCCCCATCTACGACCTCATAAGCCAGATAGGAAGGGGGGTTTAGATCCTGAGCCATCTCCTTCTCGCGAGTATATCGAGGAAGACCTTGGCGTAGTAAACGTTCGATATGAAGCTGGCTATCGTGCCTATAGCTAAGGTGGTGGCGAACCCCTTGACGGGACCGCTCCCGAACTGGAAGAGTATGAGGGATGCTACAAGAAGCGTAACGTGGGTGTCCCAGACAGCACTCAGGGTCCTCCTGTAGCCAAGCTCTACCGCCTTCCTGAGGGTGTTGCCAAGCCTGATCTCCTCCTTTACCCTCTCGAAGATCAGGACGTTGGAGTCCACGGCTATCCCCATGTTCAGGATCACGCCGGCTATGCCGGGGAGCGTCAGGGTCCCTCCGAGACCAGCGAGGCCTGCCCAGAGGAGGAGGGCGTTGAGCAGTATGGATACGGTGGCGGAGAGACCTGCGGTTCTGTACCTGGCTATGACTATGAGGATGAGGAGAACGAAGCCCCCTATGCCGGCCTTTATACCTTGTTCTATGGCGTCCCTACCGAGGGAGGGTCCAACCACCTTCTCCTGGAGGAAGGAGAGGCTTGTCGGCAAGGACCCGGTCCTGAGGATCAGGGCGAGGTCTCTCACCTCCTGGGGTGTGAAGTTGCCCGTTATCTGCCCCCTGTCCGAGATCCTGCTCCTTATGACGGGTGCGGAGACCACCTTTCCCTCTAAGACTATGGCGAGCCTCCTCCCTATGTTTCTCATGGTGAAGTCGCCGAACTTGCCCGCCGCCTCGCTCTTTAGCTCGAAACCGACCGCGGGCCTCCCGAACTCATCCTGGGATATGTAGGCGGTCTTCAGATCAGATCCGCTGATCACGGGAACCTTGTCGAGCAGGAACCACTCACCGCCCTCTCTCGAGGGTAGGATCTCCGTTTCCTTGGTCAACCTCTTTTCAAGCTCCTCCTTGGAGAAGGAGGAGTCTATGACCAGCCTGAGCTCGAGGGAGGCCGTGCTCCCTATTATCCTCTTGGCTCTCTCTATGTCCAAGAAGCCGGGAAGCTCCACAAGAACCCGATCACCGCCTATCCTTGTCACAACCGGCTGGGCTACGCCCAGCTTGTCTATCCTGTTCCTGAGTACCTCTATGGTCTGGTCCAGTATGTCCTTCCTTAGCTGGCCCAAGTACCTGTCCGAGAACCTGAGGACTAAGATACCCTCCTGCCTCTTCTCTATCTCGAACTCCTTGAGGATACCTGTCACCACCTCCCTTATCTTGGGTAGTTCCTCCTCCTCCAAGTACTCGACCTCTATCCTGTCTTCGTAGGCGGTAACGT
>WFOY01000050.1 GCA_015487835.1 Aquificaceae bacterium | reverse complement strand
GGGTATATAGGGTCAGCTTCCCTGAAGGGATATACGGTAACGGGTTTTCCTCCCTGGATCTGGATCACGGCCATCGGCTTCGTTACAATCTTGCCTGTCTCGTCGAAGCCTATCACCCCGTAGAAGGTCTCGACCTTCATCTTAAGGAGCTCCTCCCTGACCTTCTCCACGTCCAGGGTTCCTGCCCTCTCCAAGGCCATCTGGAGGACCATGGCGGCTGCGGTCCCACCCGCCGAGTGGTACTCGGGGTCCTCACCGTACTTCTTCCTGTAGGCATCTATGTATCCCTTCGTGTTCCCGAACAGGGGATCTTTGTAGCTGAAGGCCTTGGACCACTGGACGGGTCCGAATATGTACTCGGCGTCTCTTCCGAGGGCCTTCACGAAGGCGGGAACCGGTGGACCCACCGTCAGACCTACGAACTTGGGGTTTATCTTGAACTGCTTTAGCTGCTTTACCACGAGGACCGAGTCCCTGAAGTGACCCGCACCTATCACAACGTCAGGTTTTTTGGCCCTTATCTTTATCATCAGGGAAGAGAGGTCCTGGGCGCCCTTCGGGTAGCTCTCGAAGAGGACAACCTTAAGACCCTTCTCTTTAGCCCTCTCCAAGGCTCCCCTGGCGGCGTCTTCAGAGAATATGTCCTTCTCGTAGATTATGGCGACCGTCTTTGGTTTTGGTTTTAGGCTCACAGCAAGGTCTATCAGGTTCTTACCGTAGTCGGGGGCCGTGTTGAAGACACCGAAGACATGTCTGTATCCCTGCTTGTATATCTTGGAGGATGCTCCGCCTCCCTGGACCATGAGGGCCCTGTGCTTCTCCACTATACCGGCGGCGGCGAAGACCTGTGCGCTCCCGTAGGGACCGAGTATGAACCTGACCCCGTCCTCCACTATGAGCTTCTCGACGAGCTTGGCGGTGGTCTTGGGGTCGCTCTGGTCGTCGTAGTAGATGATCTCAACCCTGTAGCGTTTGTTCCCTATCTTTATGCCACCCCTTTTGTTCACCGTCTCCCTCCAGAGTTCGTAGCCCCTCTTCAGGAGTTCCCCCTCCTTGGCGTACTTCCCTGTGAAGGAAACGGCGGCCCCTATTTTTAGGACCTCCTGGGACAAGGAGACCCCTGCGATCATAAGGAGGGCTATGAAAAGGCCTAAAAACCTCATCTTCCCCACCTCCTCACTTCTCTACGATCGTCTCCTCCACCTTCATGCCGAAGTGTCTCCCCGCCTCCTCCACGTAGCCCAAGACCTCGTCACCCTCCTTGAGATCAGCGACCGACACGGGCGTCCCGTCGGGTCTCGTCAGCCTTATGGTCTCCGCGTTCTGGAGGATGCAGCTCAGCTTCCTGTTCTCGAACCTCCCCTCAACCAAGACCATAGGCCTCCTCTCCACCTTGGACCTTCCCACGTAGGCTACCCTTCCCTTCCCCTCGTGGTTGTAGATCATCACCCTGTCACCAGCTTTCAGCTCGCAGAGGTACTTGGTTCTGTTCTCTGGAACCCTTATGTACATGTGGACAGCTCCAGCGTTCACCCTGAAGGGCCTCGAGGCTACGTAGGGGTTCTCCTCAGTTTCAGCGTGGACGAGGAACATACCCCCTGAGGAGTTCCCGACGAGCATCCCCTCCCCCCTTGTCATCAAGGAGGTGGTGTCCACGCAGACCCTGTCCCCGAGTCCGAGGGGGAGTATTCTCGTTACCTTGACCGTTATAAGGGGTAGGATCTCCGCCTCTCCCTCGATTATCCTGGAAACCCTCCTTATCTCGTTGGGGTCCTCGGTCCTCAGGACCACTCCTTTAACACCCTTTTCAAGGGTCTGGAGGGCGACCTCAGCCTCCTTGGAGTTTTTCACGACAGCGTAGATCTCCTCCCTCTGGGCTATTAGGTTTTCCAAGGGTATGACCGTCCAGTCCGTTGTCTCGACGACGACCTTGACGTTCGGCGGGTACTTGGCGGCCCTCTCCTCGTCCTCCTTACCCTCTATCCTGACGTAGGCTACGTCCTCACCGAGTCTAAGATCCCCCTCGGGGGACACAACCGTTATCCT
>WFOY01000049.1 GCA_015487835.1 Aquificaceae bacterium | reverse complement strand
GGCCCCGAAGGTCTCTTCCCTGTGACCTCCGAAGACAACGACCAGAAAGGAGGGTTCTCCGACCGGCACCACACCCAGCCTGTGGTGGATGAAGACCTCCTCCACACCGAACCTCTCCAAGGTCTCCTCCCTTATCCTGGCCATCTCCCTAAGGGCCATCTCGGGGTAAGCCTCGTAGTGGATCTCCTTAACGTCCCCGTCCTCAGGGGCGCTCCTCGGTATGCCCGTGAAGGTTACCAGAGCACCGCAGTGCTTAGGAGGGCTGTAAGAAGAGAGTATCCTCTCGATCCCGAACCACTCGTAGCCTATGTAAACCTTAGGAACCATGGGTCCCTCCATATGTGACATTCATGTCATATATTTTATCCCCCGGAAGGCCTTTGACAACCCTGGTGTTTTGTATAATTTTGAACTTAAAAAGGAGGGGAGATCTTGGACGGAACTGGTGTAGAGGCAAGGGTAGCGGAGGTCCGGCTAATAGACATTATCCAGAGAGCCGTTCAGCTGGACGCGAGCGATATCCACCTGGCGTCGGGGGCAAAGCCTGCGGTCAGGATCGACGGAAAGATAAACTTTCTGGAGGACTTCCCCGTCCTCACGCCTGAGATGACCCAGAGGTTAGCCTACTCGGTGATGTCCGAAAGGCACAGGAAGACGCTGGAGGAAAGGGGCCAGGTGGACTTCTCCTTCGGCGTCAAAGATCTTGGCAGGTTCAGGGCGAACGTCTTCTACCAGAGGAGCTCGGTGGCAGCCGCCTTCAGGAGGTTGCCTTTCAGAATTAGAGAGGTTAAGGAGCTTGGTCTGAGCGAGAAGGTCCTGGAGCTCTGTCACAGGAAGATGGGTCTCGTCCTGGTGACGGGTCCCACGGGATCGGGTAAGTCCACAACACTGGCGGCGATGATAGATTACATAAACAGAAACTTTCCGTACCACATAATAACGATAGAGGACCCGATCGAATATATATTCCAGCACAAGAAGAGCATCGTGAACCAGAGGGAGATAGACCAGGACGTTTACTCCTTCGCCGATGCCCTCAGGGCTGCCCTCAGGGAGGACCCCGACGTGATCCTGGTAGGTGAGATGAGGGACAGGGAGACCATAGAGACAGCCCTGAGAGCTGCGGAGACGGGCCACCTTGTCTTCGGCACGCTGCACACCAACACGGCCATATCCACCATAACCAGGATCGTGGACATATTCCCCGCCGAGCAGCAGGAGCAGATCAGGGTTCAGCTCTCCTTCTCCCTCCAGGGTGTTATATCCCAGAGGCTTCTTCCCAAGGTGGGGGGAGGAAGGGTCCTCGCCTACGAGCTCCTGATCCCTAACGCGGGTATAAGGAACCTGATAAGGGAGAACAAACTCCAGCAGATATACTCCCTCATGCAGAGCGGTCAGCTTGAGAGCGGTATGCAGACCATGAACCAGAGCCTCTTCAGACTGTACAAATCCGGACTCATAACCCTGGATGAAGCTATGAGGGTTTCGCCCGATATTAAAGAACTGGAGAGGATGCTGGGTATTAAGAGGGTGTGAGGGATGCCCAAGTACAGGGTAAGAGCTTACACGGAAGGGGGGGATCTCATCGAAGACGTTATGGAGGCCCCCAGCCTGAACGACCTCGTCGAGAGGATAAGGGAGAAGGGGTACCACTTCATAAACGCTGAGGAGGTGACCGAGAAGAGGGTCGAGAGGGAGGAGAGGGGTGTACCCAAGAGGGGTAGGTTCACCTTCCTCCAGAGGGTAAGCGACAGGGACATATCCCTGTTCTGCAGACAGCTGGGAGCTATGGTGAACGCGGGGGTGGGGATAATAGACGCCCTGGAGATAGTCGCCGACCAGATGCCTAACAGGAAGCTTGCCCAGGCGACCGCCGAGGTGGCTAAGGACGTCAGCGAGGGTATGTCCCTATCGGAGGCCATGTCCAAGAGGCAGGACGTCTTCCCGGAGCTCGTGATAAACCTGGTCGCCGTCGGTGAGGAGACGGGAGAGCTGGACACGGCTCTGATGAGAGCCTCCGAGTACTACGAGAAGATCGCCATGATAAAGAGCAAGATAAAGAGCGCCTCCTTCTACCCAGCCTTCGTCCTCGTGGTCGCCACGGTGATAGTGACGGGTATCCTGTACTTCCTGGTTCCCACCTTCGCGGAGATATACGAAGGTTTCGGTGCCTCTCTTCCCCTGCCCACCCAGGTACTGATAAATATGTCGAACGCCCTGAGGGAGAACATCCTCTATTTCGTTCTGTTCGTGGTGGCCTTCTCTGTCGCCTTCAGATACGTTTACAAGAGGAGCTATGCCTTCAGAAAGGGTGTCCACAGGTTCATGCTAAGGCTCCCCAAGTTCGGGGACCTGATAGTGAAGAGTGCCATGGCCAAGTTCAGCAGGACCATGGCCACCCTCTTTGCGAGCGGTGTATCCATAGAGAGGGCCTTGGAGGTCGCGGGCAAGGTAACGGGTAACCTGGTCATAAAGGAGGCTGTGGACAGGGTTCAGAAGGAGGTTACCGAGGGACAGACCATGTGGGGATCCATGGAGAAGACGGGACAGTTCCCCAAGCTCATAGTCGCTATGGTCAAAGTAGGTGAGGAGACGGGAAGGCTCGACGAGATGCTTGATACTATAGCCAGGTTCTACGAGGACGAGGTTGACAGAACCGTTGAGGGTCTGATAACCCTCATAGAGCCCATGCTTATAGTCATTCTGGGAACGATAGTGGGTGGCATACTGATAGCCCTCTACCTGCCCATCTTCAAGATAGGTGAGCTGATCAAGTGATCCTCGAGTAGATCCTGTCCAGTAGGTTGACCACCTGGGTCTCTTCCCCGAGGATGTTTTTAACCTTTTCCTTGGACTCTACGTATAAATCCTTGGCCCTCTGGAGTGCGCCCTGGGATCCGAGAGTTCTGTACACACCGTCTTTGTC
>WFOY01000048.1 GCA_015487835.1 Aquificaceae bacterium | reverse complement strand
GGCCTGTATGTGACCTGCGAGCTTCCTCTCGAACCAAGTGAGGTAGGCTCCAACACCCAGAGCGACCCCAAGGAGAACCACGATCTTACCGAGGGTTATGAGAAGGTCTACCCACACACCCGCCACCTCCTCACCTGTCGGTCTCTCCGACAACGGGGTCCAAGCTACCGAGAAGGGCTATGGCGTCCGCTATCGTCCTGCCCTCTATCAGCTTGGGGAATATGGAGAGGTTGTAGAGAGCTCCAGACCTTATCCTGAGCCTGTAGGGTTTGCTCCCTCCCTTGGAGTAAATGTAAAAGCCGAGCTCACCCCTCGGGTTCTCGCCTGACGAGTAAACCTCTCCGGGAGGGGCGTTCTCACCGTGGACAACTATGCGGAAGCTCTGGACCATGTCCTCCAGCGACATAAACACGTCTTCCTTAGGAGGCATCACCGCAGGGTGGTCCTTGTTTATGTAAGGTGCGTCCTTGGGGAGCTTTTCGATCTTTTTTACGCACTGGTCCACTATCCTTGTGCTCTCCCACATCTCCTCCATCCTGACCAGGTACCTGTCGTAGACGTCCCCCACCTCACCGACGGGCACGTCGAACTCTACCTCATCATAGGCAGCGTAAGGTTCCAGTTTCCTTATATCGTAGGGAACACCCGAACCTCTCGCGACGGGCCCAGAGAGCCCGTAGGCGTGGACGTCCTCCCTTGTGATCACGCCCACCTCTTTGGTTCTCCTGAGCCAGATCCTGTTTCTCGTGAGGAGCATGTGGTACTCCTTGAGCCTGTTCGGGAAGTCCTTTACGAAGGCCTTGACCACGTCAAGGGTCCCCTCCGCCAGGTCGTAGTGGACTCCCCCTATCCTCAAAAAGGCGGAGGTCAGTCTGTATCCTGCGTTCCCCTCTATTATGTCCATTATCTTCTCACGCTCCCTGAAGGCGTAGAGGAAAACCGTCAGAGCTCCAAGGTCCAGGGCTCCCGTCCCCAGCCAGAGGAGGTGGGAGTTTATTCTCTGGAGCTCTGCGAACATGGTCCTTATGTACTGGGCCTTCTCTGGTACCTCTACGCCGAGGAGCTTCTCAACCGCCGTGACGTAGGAGAGCTCGTTACAGATGGCGGATATGTAGTCCATCCTGTCGGTATAGGGCAGGAACTGGAAGTAGTACAGGTTCTCAGCCAGCTTCTCCATACCCCTGTGGAGCTGGCCGAGGATTATGTCACACTGGGATACGAACTCCCCCTCAAGGTCGAATAGGAACCATATGGTCCCGTGGGTTCCTGGGTGCAGAGGACCCCAGTTCAGTATGAGCTGGGCCTTCTTCTTGAGTCTGGCCTTTTCCGTTCTCTCGAGGTCCTCCAAGGTAGGGACCTTCGTGTGAAGGACCTCGTAGTCGTGGGAGGGGGGGTCCGTTCTTCCGTGGAGGACCTCCGTCAGCGAAGGGAGTTCCTGCTCTGGGATCCCCTCCAAGGGGAAGTCCTTCCTCAGGGGGAAGTGTTCGTAACCCTCCCACATGAACATGCGTCTCAGGTTCTCGTGCCCTTCGAACTCAACACCGAACATGTCGTAGGCTTCCCGCTCCGCCCACTTGGCACCTGGCCAGAGGTCCGTTACCGTTGGGAGCTTTCCATCCTTTGCCCAGGTTTTAACTATGACACGCTCGTTCTCGTCGGGATTGTAGAGTATGTATACACCCTGGAACCTCCTCGGATCCTCGGGGAAGTCCATACAGGTGAGGTCTACAAAGTGGAGGAACCTCTCCCTGTCCCTGAGATGCTTGAGAAGATCTTTGAGCCTGTCTGTTTTTACCTCTAAGGATACAGCGTTGTCACCGTAGGTGACGCTGACGTCCTCCTTGAACTCTTGCTTTACCCTCTCTACCGTAGCTCTGTTTATCCAGGGCATTCAGATCTCCTCAAACGGTCATCTCTTGGGGAACGAAGAGTCCTTCCCTCTCCACATCCCTTCTGAACTCCTCAAAGGACCTGTCGTACTTCGTAACACCCTTCTCCTTTATCTTCCTCTGGAGCTGAAGGATGCCGTATATAAGCCCCTGGGGTGTGGGTGGACACCCAGGCACGTAAACATCCACGGGAATTATCCTGTCAACGCCCTGGAGGGTGGAGTAGGTCGGGAAAGGTCCTCCTGCCGAGGCACACCCCCCCATCGATATGCACCACTTGGGGTCCGGCATCTGGTCCCAGATCAGCTTCAGCATGGGGGCCACCTTGTTGACCACAGTCCCTGCGACTATGAGCACATCCGCCTGCCTCGGTGATGCCCTGAATATCACACCCAACCTGTCCAGGTCGAACCTCGAAGCTGCGGTGTGCATCATCTCTATAGCACAGCAGGCAAGACCTATGGTCACTGGCCAGAGGGCGTTTCTCCTTCCCCACCTCAGAAGCTCATCCACCGTCGTTGTTACGAAACCGTTAGAATTTATGAGAGCCATAGCTTTCACCTCCTGTTAAACCTGCCATCTGAGGGCACCTTTAGCCCAAGCATAAACGAACCCTAAAGTAAGTATAAATATAAAGAGGATAGCTTCAATGAGACCGAACAGGCCTATCTCCTCAAAGACGACCGCCCAGGGGAAGAGATAGGCCGCCTCTATGTCAAAGAGTATAAGTAAAAGTCCCAGGAGGTAGTAACCCTGCTTAAAGGTCCCCCGTGCCTCCGGATCGTACAGGGGCACACCGCACTCGTAGGGATAGTCCTCCATAGGGTCCTTCTTCTTCGTCCCCAGCATGTCGTTCATCACAGCGTGGGCAAGGCCCACGATAACTGCCACACCTGCGAATATGAGAAGCGCCCCGTAGCCTTCCATACCCTCCTCCTGAAAGGCGTTAAAAAATATAACAGCGTTATGCCACGGGTGTCAAGGAAAAGGAGATGGCTAAAGAGCCGATATAAACCTTAGGCGGGTTGGGTATGGTAGGGAACAACGAGTTTCTGTTTGAGAAACGGGTAAGAAGGTATCTGGTTTACATATACGGTGCCCTCGGATCCTTCTATCTTTACGCCTTTGGGCTTTTTCACTACCTGCCCAAGGGTGACTACGTTAGCGCTCTGTTCGAGATAGTTACGGGAACGGTCTTTTTAGTAGCCTTGGTTGTATTCGCCCTCACGGGCAGGTATATGCCCGTAGCTCTCCTCATGAACTTCAACCTGTTCTTGGTTTTAGTTTTTCTCGCGATCACAGGTGGTATAAAGGGTACGGGTCTTTTTTGGATCTACTCTTTCCCCTTAGCGACCACGTTCATGCTGGGCATACGCGTGGGTCTCATCCTGAGCTTGCTTCTGATACTCACTATCTTAGGCATATACGTGTTTGGAGAGATAGGGTACATAAGGGTTGCCTACGATCTCGTCACCGTTAGGCAGGCGATAGCCTCCTACATAGGTGTCCTTATAATGGCCGTGGTTTACAACGTGGTTATAGACAGGTACATGAAGCTGGTGGTCCAGAAGACTGTGGAGATACACGATCTCAACAGGAAGCTCAAGGAGATAGCCGAGAAGGATTTCCTAACAGGGGCAGTGAACAGGTACAAGATCTACCAGATCCTACAGATAGCTACCGAGACAGCCCTCGAAACGGGAAGGCCCCTCTCGTTGATACTCTTCGACTTAGACAGGTTCAAGCAGGTGAACGACACCTACGGACACCAGGTGGGTGACAGGGTTTTAAAGGAAGTGGTGACCAAGGTGAAGGAGACCTTAAGGGACACGGACATAATAGGCAGATACGGAGGGGAGGAGTTCCTGGTGATACTGCCCGACACACCTATAGGTGAGGCTGTGAAGGTCGCGGAGAGGATAAGGAAGCTGATAGAAGCTACGGAGTTTCCCGAGGGTTTCAGGGTGACCATAAGCTGTGGGGTGTCCCAGCTGAGGCCCCAGGACAGCGTGGAGTCCCTCATAAAGAGGGCGGACGAAGCCCTCTACAAGGCCAAAAAGGCCGGCAGGAACAGGACGGAAGCTGTCCCTTAAGCCACGGAGAACTCCTTGGACAGAAACCTCTTCCAGGTCTCGGGCATCCTGTCCAGCTCCTCTAAAGCTATCCTTTTGACCGGTTCGCTGATACTGCTTATACTCCTCCTGGTTCTTACCTTCACGTCGCACACCTGGGGTTCGTTTATGGGCCTTCCTATCTGGGAGACTATGTAGCAGTAAGCCTCCTCCACCTCCTCCACCTCCCTAACTATCCTGTCCGCTATTACGTTCGCCACCACGTTGTAGATCTTCCCTATGTGAGACACGGGGTTCTTCCCGGCAGCCGCCTCCAGGCTCATGGGTCTGTAAGGGGTTATGAGGCCGTTTACCCTGTTCCCTCTTCCCACCTGACCGTCGTCCCCCTGCTCGGCCGAGGTTCCTGTAACCGTTATGTAAACGGACCCGTTGTCAGGGTCGTCGGCCGTGTTTACAAACACCTCCACCTGCTTGCCGGTGAGGCTCCCAGCCAGTTCCTCCACCTTCCTCCTCACCGCATCCCTCTTCTGGAGGTAGTCCTCGAGGTCTTTCACGAACCTGCTTATGAAGGCGCAGGCCACCGTGATCCTTATCCTGTCCCCTATCCGGACTCCCATAACCTTTATGTCCTCCCCGATCTCAGGGTGTTCCTCCTTCGTCCTGGGTGAGTTGAGGAGTCTCTCGGTCTCTAAGACTATCCTCTCGAGATCATCCAGAGGTGCGAATCCGACACCGAAGGAGGTGTCGTTGGCCAGGGGGACCTCACCCCTTTTCTGGAACCTCATGAACAGGTCCACAAGGTCCCTGCTCCCAGGCCTTATCCTTGGCTTTATGACCACGTGCCTGTCCGGGTCCAGGTTCCTCAGGTTATCCTTTATCCACCTCCTCGCGGTCTCAAAAGCTACATCCTCCACAGACATGCTTTTTACCTGGGTGGCCCGCCCGACGAGGTATATCTCTATGGGGCTCTTTACCTCGCCTCCGCCGAAGACAGGCTCGGCCATACCGCCAACGAGTAGGGCCTTGTCCACGTTGTGGTGCATTATGGCCCCGAACTCCTCAAGGTAGATCCTGCTGAGGGCTACTGAAAGCTCCTCGGCCAGGGAGTCGCATATGGTATCAGGGTGGCCTATCCCCTTTCTCTCCACTATCTCAGCCTGCTGGGCGTAAACAGGTTCAAAGGTCATCGGTGTTATCACAACGTTCGCCACGCCAGAACCTCCAGGGGAGAACATTATACAGTTATAAGT
>WFOY01000047.1 GCA_015487835.1 Aquificaceae bacterium | reverse complement strand
GTGCCAAGCTCGTAGCTAACAGGATAAGGGAGGAGTTCAAGAGGGTGAGCGTGGACGTGGACGGCGAGAAGATAAGGACTTCCGTCAGCATAGGGGTTGCCACCCTGAGAGGGGAGGGTTCCATAGAGGAGGTGATCAAGAAGGCAGACATCGCTCTATATGAGGCAAAAAGGTCAGGCAAGGACAGGGTTGTTGTCTTCAGAGATACAGAGGAACCTCGAGAGAGGGGTTAGCCATAGATCTTATCATGAGGTCCTCTATGGCCTTTCTCGTTACACCGTTTAGGGTCCTGTTCAGCTTCAGGAAGAAGTGAAAGAGCACGCCTGAAGCCTCAAGACCGAGACCTCTGTCCGCCAGAACCTTCTCCTCCCAAGACCTTATCTTGCTGTTCATCAGTTTGATCAGCCTGTTCTCTGGGTTGAGTCTTCTTTTTCTGGGGATTCCGACGAACTGGTAGCCCCTCACCTTCCCCTCCTTCAAGAAGACCCTGACCAGATAACTGCCCTTCTCGACGGTTACGGTCTCCTCAGCGTCCTCGAACATACCCCCGCTCCCGGCTGTAACGGTCGCCGTTTTGACGGCGTTGTAGTCAACCAGGCCCGTGTTCTTAACCCTCTTCCCCGCCATGTTGAAACCTGCCACGTAGCCCGATTGCTGGGCGGGAGGGAAGAGGGCTATCCACCTGTGGTTACCCCAGGCGTCTATACCCGAGGCTATGTCCCCGGCGGCGAAGACGTCCGGGTCGGAAGTCTGCTGGTACTGGTTGACGAGTATGCCCCCTATGGGTCTTCCTATCTTCTTGTCCATGTGTATCTCTATGTCTGTGCCCTCCACGAGGTAGGTCCTCGGCCTCACTCCGGTGGAGACTATAACCATATCCGTCCTTATGAACTCGGACCTGTCCGAGTCCCTGCTCCTTACCTCCACAGCCTCCACCCAGTTATTCCCGTGGAAGGAGACGACCTGGTGGTCGAGGAGGATCCTTATGCCCGTCTCCCTGCGGAGTATATCACCGTAGACCCTTCCCATGTGTTGGTCCAGCATCCTGGGAAGCACCCTGTCCATGACCTCAACGACGGTAACCTCAACTCCTAAACGCCACAGGGACTCAGCGTCCTCCACGCCTATGGGGCCGGCACCTACTATAACGGCCTTTTTCACCCTACCCGAGATCACCCACTCCCTTATCCTCCTTGCATCGTCGAGGGTTTTGGCCGTGGTCACACCGGGAAGGTCCACACCAGGTATGGGAGGGACGAAGGCGTAAGCTCCCGCAGCGAGGAGGCACTTATCGTAGGGTATCTCCTCTCCGTCCTTGGTTATCACCACCTTCCTCCTGTTGTCGATCCTGACCGCCTCCTTCTTGGGCCTGAAGTCCACCCTGTGCCTTTCGTAAAACTCCCAGCCACCCTTGTAGAAGAGGGCCTCATCGGAGATGTCCCCCCTTATTACGTTCTCCATACAGTTGGGTGCGTAAGTAGGGTGCTCCTCGTCGGAGATCATTACGATCTCGCTGTCCCTGTCCACCTTTCTGAAGGCTTCGACCGCACTCGCAGCTGCAGGTCCGTTACCGACTATGACTACCCTCATCTCTTACCGTCCAGACTGAGTATGTACTCGACGCAGGTCCTGACCCCGAAGCCGGTCCCTCCCTGGGAGTGGTACCCGTAGTCCTCCCTGGCCCAGGCCGGCCCCGCTATGTCCAGGTGGACCCACTTTATACCCTCTCCCACGAACTCCTCCAGGAACATGGCTGCGGTTATAGCCCCCCCGTACCTTCCTCCCGTGTTCACCACGTCGGCAGGCCCCTTCTTTATCTTCTTCCTGAGCTGGTCGTCGTCCATGGGAAGCTCCCAGACCCTCTCCCCCGTTATTTTGGATATCCTCTTTATCTCTTCGGCGAACTCGGGGTCGTTGGTGAACAGGCCCGCGGTGTACTCCCCGAGGGCCACCATGCAGGCTCCTGTAAGGGTTGCCATGTCTATTATCCTGGAGGGCTTTAGATCGCTCGCGTACGAGAGTGCATCGGCCAAGGTCACCCTTCCCTCCGCGTCCGTGTTGTCTATCTCTATGAACTTACCGTTCTTCGCCCTTATGATGTCGTCAGGTCTGTAAGCGGACCCGGAGGGCATGTTTTCGGCCGCACCTATGATCCCATGGACCTCCACGCTGGGCTTTAGCTGGGCCACCACCCTCATTATGCCGAGAACGGCACAGGCCCCGGACTTGTCCATCTTCATAGTCCTCATGTAGTTATCAGGCTTTATGTTCAGGCCACCGCTGTCGAAGGTGAGCCCCTTACCGACTATGACTATCCTGTCCTTGGGTCTGCCCTTAGGTTTGTAGGTTAGGTGGATGAACCTAGGAGGCGTGGCAGAACCTTTTCCGACGCTCCAGAGGGCTATCATGCCCATCCTCTGGATCTCCTTCTCGTCGTATACCTTGCACTGGAGTTTGAACTCCTTTGCGATCCTCTTTGCCTCCTCGGCCAGAGTTATTGGGTTTATAACGTTACCGGGTTCGTTCACCAGGTCCCTGACGTAGTTCTGGGCCTCCGCAAGGATACGGCCCTTCTCAACTGCGTCCTCGTCCGCCCCTACGATCAGGACCTCCTCCACCTCGAAGCTCTCTTCCTTCTTGGACTTGTACCTGTCGAAGGAGTAAGAACCGAGGATAACCCCCTCTGCCAGAGCTTGGGATACCGTTGGGTTCTCAACCCTGGGGGACACCATGAGGGACCTGGCAACCTTGTCCTTCTTCAGCCTCTTAACGAG
>WFOY01000046.1 GCA_015487835.1 Aquificaceae bacterium | reverse complement strand
CGTCAGATGTGTATAAGAGACAGGTCCCAGAGTCTCCTAACCTCCTTCAGGGCGTTCACGAAGTAAGGTGTTGTGACGTGCCATATGAGGGATCCCCACTTCTCACCCTTTATGGGCCTCTCCCTGAACTTGTTGTAGAGGAGTTCGATGCTCTCCTTTAGGACCCTGTCTGTCTCGCCTGGGATCACCTCGTAGGGCCTCACAGTGTACTCCATATCCGTGATCAGGTCCCCTATGAACATGGTGTATATGAGGCCGAAGGTCAGGGGCATGGTTATCTCAAGCCCGCCCTCCTCCTGCTCCATCTGGAGGAGATCGAGGAGGAATATCCTGAAATCGGTAAGGTCAAGGCCTTCAAGGACCCTCTCGTAGGACTCGTGGTACTGACCGAAACGGCAGGGTCCGCAGGCCCCAACGGTCACGAATATGTACCTGTCCTTCACGGCCTCCTTACCCTCTCTCTCGGCGGTCTCTTTAAGAAACCTGGCCAGGTTTCCCGCGGTGAAGGTGGTCGGACAGCAGGCTCCCGTATCTATGAGCTCCTTCCCTATGTCCAGGTCCACCCTCTCTATCTGGGGAAGGGGCTTGGCCCTGTAGCCCATGTTCTCCAAGGCTCCCTGCATGAGCCTCTCGTGCTTCCAGGTCAACCCCCCGTAAACGAGGGTAACCTTGCTTCTCTCCTCCCTTCTGAAGGGTCTTGGTCTGTATGCCCTATAGTGCTGAGTTGCCTCCATGGCTACCACCTCCCTTCCTTATTCGCTCCAGACCCCCCTTGTCCCAAACCTTATGATCTCTTCAGCCACCTTTCTCACATCCACGTCCTCCCTGTCCAGGAGGCCGATTATTATCTCCTTCAGAGCTCCCATTATCCCCCTTGCAACCACCTCCGTATCGCAGGGTCTTATGATCCCAAGGGTTATACCCTTGTCCAAGGACTCCCTGATCAGGTCGCAGACCTCCTCGAAGAACTCGTTGGTGATCGCGAAGAGCTCAGGGTCGCAGTTCCTCTGGAGGACTATCCTGGCGAGTTCCCTCTCCTCGAGGGCCAAGCTCAAGACCCTCTCTATGTTCTCCCTCACCTGGTCTATGGGGTCCCTGGAGAGGTCTATCACCCTTATCCTATCTCTTAGCTCCTCGACCACCTCCTTTAGGATCTCCCTGAAGATCTCCTCCTTGCTCTTGAAGTAGAGATAAAAGGTTCCCCTCGCGACACCAGCCTCATCGATTATGTGGGATATCTGGGCGTTGTAAAAACCTTTTTCTGAAAAGATCTTCTTGGCAGCCTCTATAAGCCTCCCCCTGGTATGAACTGACATGTCAGTCTAATTCAGAGCTTAGGGACAGGCCTGGAAAGTTTTTATGATCTGCATCATGTAAGCGGACCTGAATTAAAGCATGGTCCGGACTTACCTGAGGTCTTAACATATTGTAGAAGTTATGGGATTTCTGGACAGGGTCGTAAGAAGGGGAAGAAAGACAGAGGAGAAGGTTTGGACCTTCGGCAACCTGACCTTAAGGCACACGGAGGACCTCGAAAGGGACCCTGACGCCAAGATAGAGGAGTACTGGATAGAGGACCTGGACACCAGCGAGGACGGTTACTGGATTCTCGTGGGAAGGAGGTACGGCGTCTTCCAGCTCTACGACTGGAGGGGCAGGATCCACAGGCTTCCTGCGAGGCCACCCTCCCAGTCGGTTACCGATATTGTCTTTGAGGGAAAATATCTCGGGATAGTGGCCTCCCCCTACCTTGCCATCTACTACTTGAACGACCCAAGGGACCCCTCCACCTGGAAAACTGTCCGCATATCCCAAGAAGGTATAAGGCCCTCTGGGGGCCTGGACATAAGGAAGGGGACCCTCGTATTTGGGGTTGTGGGGGAGAAGGTTTACGCCATAGACCTGGCCGGGGACCTCTCCCAGGAGACCGTTGAGTTCAAGAGCACCTTCATGTACAGAGAGGCGGGGATAGGAGACCTGAAGATCATAAGGATACTGCCGAGCGGCAGGGTTGCCCTCGGAGGTACCGCAGGGTTGGCCCTTTACAGCACAGGTGGCAACCTGCTGAAGAGGCTGGACGTGGCACCCTCAAGGGCCTTGGCAACCCTCGAAGAGAAGATATACCTGGCGGACCAGAACTCCGGAAAGGTCCTCCTTTACGATCCCAACCTGGACAGGTTCGAGATAGAGATGCCCCTTCACCACACACCTGCCACCCTCGACGTGTCACCCGACGGCAGGTTCCTGTTCACAGCCGACCAGGAGGAGAACAGGCTGGGCGTGTACGACATCACCCAGGGTGAGTTCCTCGGCTTCCTGGAAGGATACGGCTACAGCGTGGTCAGGGTATCCCCGGACGGCTACCTCTACACCTCCCGGTTCGAGGACACGGAGGACAAGAGGTTTTACTACTTCGAACGCTTGGAGACCAATCTGGTAGACTTTATCTACCCCCAGGACAGGCAGAAGCAGATAATCAAGAACGCCCAGAAGATCTACAAGTCCTTTACGAAAAAGCTGAGATCTGTTAACTCCGAAGAGGATCTTGAAGATATAAAGGAGTTCAGGGAACTGGCAGCTATAGACATACCACTGAAGGAGGTGAGGGACCTTTACGAGGAGGCGAAGGAGAGGATAGAGGAGAGGAGGTTCCAGATATTCGTAAGCAGGATCGAAGGCAGACTCAAGAGCGGTGAGATCACAGGAGAGGACTACAGGGACCTTCTGAGGAGGATCGAGACCTCCCCGGACGGGTGGAGGGAGGACCTTGAGAGGCTGAGGACCAGAATAGAGGACCACTTCAGGGAGGAAACCGAGAGGAGGTTGAAAAGTGTTAGAGAGGCGATAGCCCGGCTTAACACCACAGACGTGAGGGAACTCGAAGCCCTGGAGGAGGTGAAGGAGGCGAGGACCTTCATATCCAAGCTACCCCAGGATATGGTGAGCAGGGCCCTCGAGGATCTGTCCAGGGTCCTCCAGGAGAAGGTGGTGGAGGAGAGGCTGAGGGTCTTTTCGATAAAGGACCTGGGGGACAGGATCCTCTTCGGCAGGGAGGAGTTTCCCAAGTTCAGCGGAGAGCCCAGGAGGCTGAGGTGGAAGGTGACCGTGGAGGAGAAGTTCCTCCAGGAGGGGAAGGCCTTCGGCAGGATCCTATTCGAGAGGGAGGACGGCCTGATAGTGGAGCCGAGGAGGTTCCCGAGCATACTTGGGGAGGAGGATCTGAGACACTTTCCCAGGTGGGTCTCCAGATACCTCAGACACCTGAACGGCCTCCTATCAAAGGATATCCCCAGAACACCCACCCAGGTGGCCTTCGAGGACACCCCCTGGTTCGTCCAGAACCTGGAGAGGTTCGTCTCCCTTGTGAAGGAGCAGATCGAGTACCAGGAGGGGATAGTGATACTCGAGGGGGACGCGGGTGTGGGCAAGAACTTCCTGATCGAGGTGTTCTGTGCCCTCACGGGAAGACCCCTCTTCATAGTTCCCTGCAACTCCAAGATGGAGAAGGAGGACATAACCTTCGTCTACGAGTTCGACCCAAAGAGGGGAACCAGAAAGGTCTACTCGGACCTGCTGAGGGCCCTCCAGACCCCGGGGGCGGTCATATACCTCGACGAGATAAACACGCTACCTCCCTCACTTGTAAAGATCTTCAACCCCCTCTT
>WFOY01000045.1 GCA_015487835.1 Aquificaceae bacterium | reverse complement strand
ACCACCTGCCCTGCAGGGTACGACCCTCCTCACCACGCCTTTCTCAACCTCCCTCTCCCCCAGGGACCAGTCTACCTCCCTACCTCTCAGTGTCCTGACCAGCCCTCTTGAGAGGATCGTCCTTCCTAAGGGTATCAGCCAGTGGTCGAAGTACATCCTGATCAGGATAAAGCCAGCTACCTCCTCTGCGTCCCTGAAGACCCTGTCAACGGATCCCTCCCACCTGTGGTAGAAGCCTCTTATCCTGACCCTGTAGCCTCCACTCGTCCTGGACACCTGGACGGTGAACCCGCCCACCCTTACCTCTCCCCTGAAGACCTCCCTGTAGGTGTAGCGGTAGAACTCGCTGTCTTTGAACTCGTAGGGCTTCCAATGGAACTGGGTCAGGGTTGCTATGAGGAGTAGGACCAGCAGGACCCCTCTGGTGGGCGCGGGAGGACTCGAACCCCCAACCGGGCGGTTATGAGCCGCCCGCTCTGCCAATTGAGCTACGCGCCCTGCAAGTTTTATATTATACCCTCCCCGTTCTCAGGTGGCAACCTTCTCCACCCCGAAGATCTCCCTGTAAAGCTCCGAGTCTATCCTCCTTACCTTGTGCCTCTCCTTTGGGACCTCGTCCACCTCGACGAAGTAGAGGCAGTTGGTAACGCACGTCATAACGCACGAGGGGAGGAGTCCTTTGTCGAGTCTGTGGTAACAGTAGTCGCACTTTTCGACCTTGAAGGTGGAGGGGTTGAAGGTTATAGCCCCGTATGGGCAGGCTATTATGCAGGCTTTGCAACCTATGCAGAGGTTCTCCTCTAAGTAAACTATCCCGTCCTTCTCCCTCTTCCTCATGGCTGAGGTGGGGCAGGCGAGGACGCAGGGTGCCGGGTCACAGTGGAAGCAGTTCATGGGGAGGAAGAAGCCGTCGGGATCATCGGACATTCCCTCGACCCTGAAGACCTTCATGGGTCTTATGCCTGTCCCCTCGATCCCCTTCTCCTGGAGGCAGGCTACCTCACAGGAGAGGCACCCCACGCACCTGTCGAGGTCTATCAGCATCACGGGTCTCTTCATCGGAGGACCGCCCTGTCTATCAGGATAAGGATGAATATAAGGATCATGGGGGAGAAGTCCACACCTCCCACGGAGGGGACAACCCTCCTTATGGGTTCGAGGAGGGGGTCCACTATCCTGTCTATGTAGTAGTAAAACCTGGACTCCCTCACCTGGGGAAACCAGGAACCTATCGCGTGGATAACGACGAGTATTATGAGAAGCTCTATGAGGAGGTGGAGGACCTTGACCACCATCACTCGACCCACTCTAAGATCGCCATCTCCGCACCGTCCCCCTTCCTCCTCTCGGGTAGCCTTATGACCCTGACGTAGCCACCTGTTCTCCCCTCGAACCTCGGGGCTATCTCCTCGAAGATCTTTTTAACCACGTGCCTGTCGGGTAGAAGGCTGAGGGCCTCCCTCCTCGCGGAGAGGGTCCCCTCCTTGCCGAGGTTCACAAGCCTCTCCACGAAGCTCCTCACAGCCTTCGCCCTCTCGACGGTGGTCTCTATCCTCTCCTCCAGGATCAGAGCCCTGGCGAGCGACCTGTAGAGGGCGATCCTCTGCTCCTTAGTCCTGTCGAAGTGCTTCTTCTTTACCCTGTGTCTCATGGCCTCCTCACCTCTTGCTCTCTATGTTGAGACCGAGCTGGAGACCCATCTGTCTTAAGGCCTCCTTTATCTCGGCGAGGGCCTTCCTGCCTATGTTCTTGGTGCTCTTCAGCTCCTCCTCGGTCATCTGGACGAGGTCCCCTATGGTGGTTATACCCATACGCTTTAAGGAGTTGAGGGCCCTCTGGGATATGTCGAGCTCCTCTATGGAGAGGGTGAGCTTCTCGGAGAGCTCGTCCACGGGTATGGGCTCCTCAAGGGTGGGGACCTCGTAGGAGATGTGCTCGAGCAGTGAGAGGTGCTTTTTGAGGATCTCGACGGCCTCCCTGACAGCCTCCTCGGGTGTCTTCGTCCCGTCTGTCCTTATCTCCATTATGAGCTTCTCGTAGTCCGTCCTCTCACCTACCCTGGTGGAGTCTATCCTGTAGCTTACCAGCTTCACAGGGGAGAAGTCCGCGTCCAGAAGGATCCAGCCCGTCTCACCTATGGCCTCCATCTCCTCGGCGAGGACGTAGCCTTTGCCCCTCTCTATCTTTATCTCCGCGTTGAACTCGGTCTTAGGGTCCGTTATGGTGCAGATCAGTCTGTCCGGGTTCGCTATCTCCACGTTTGGGGGTAGGGTTATGTCCTTGGCCCTTACCTCACCTTCACCTTTTTTCTTCAGGTAGAGGACCTCCACCTCCGAGTCCTTCAGGCTGAACCTTATGCCTTTGATGTTGGCTATTATCTCTACAACGTCCTCCGCTATACCCTCCAAGGTTGAGAACTCGTGGTAGACCCCGTATATCTTCACCGCGGTGACCGCTGTCCCCGATATGGAGGAGAGGAGTACTCTTCTGAGGGCGTTGCCTAAGGTGGTCCCAAAGCCCCTCTCTAAGGGCTCACAGACGAAGACGCCCCTTTCCCTTTCCTTTACCTCCCAGTAGATCTTTGAGGGAAAGACAAACTCGTTCAGCATACCATACCTCCGGTTTTATACCTTCGAGTAGAACTCGATAATGTACTGAAGATTTACGGGCACCTCAAGGTAGTCCTGGACATTCTCGGGCAGCTTGAGGACCTTTCCCCTGAAGTTGTCCTTATCAAGCTCCAGCCACTCGGGCACGCTTCTTGGGTCTATGTTCTCCAAGTTCTCCCTGATGAAGGGTATGTCCCTGGAGGAGGGCTTTATCTCTATTATGTCGCCCGGATCGACCAGGTAGCTGGGGACGTCGACCTTGTTCCCGTTCACGAGCACGTGTCCGTGGGCCACAAGCTGGCGTGCCTGCCTCCTCGTGACCGCGAAGCCGAGCCTGTAAACCACGTTGTCCAGCCTCCTCTCCAAGATCTGTAGTAAGGCTTCACCTGTGTTCTCCTTGGACTTGGCTGCCATGTCGAAGTATCTCTTGAACTGCTTCTCTCTTAGGCCTCCGTAGAGGAACTTGAGCTTCTGCTTCTCCATAAGACGGATACCGTACTCGCTCAGCTTCCTCCTCCTCCCCTTTAGCCTTCCGTGCTGACCGGGTGGGTAGTTCCTCCTCTGGAGTATCTTGTAGGCCGACTTCTTACCTGAGACTACTACACCGAACCTCCTGTCTATCTTCACCCAGGGTCCTATGTACCTTCCCATCAGACCCTCCTCCTGGCAGGTGGTCTACAGCCGTTGTGAGGTATCGGGGTAACGTCCCTTATGGCCGTTACCTTGAGGCCCGAGTTGAGGACTGCTCTCAGGGCCGTCTCCCTACCAGCTCCGGGGCCCTTCACCCAGACCTCCACCTCCTGAAGGCCGAACTCGTTTATGGCACGCCTGAGGGCCTTCTGGGCTGCGAGCTGGGCCGCGTAAGGGGTGCTCTTCCTGGTTCCCTTGAAGCCCACGGTTCCACCACTCTCCCAGACTATCGTGTTGCCCTGGGTATCGGTTATGTTCACTATGGTGTTGTTGAAGGTGGTGTGGATGTGAACTATTCCCCTGGTGACTGTACGCTTCTGCTTCTTTTTCCTTGC
>WFOY01000044.1 GCA_015487835.1 Aquificaceae bacterium | reverse complement strand
GGGTAAATGGGGTCGAAGCCTATCTGGGTTATCCTGAGGTTCCCGAGATACTTTATGTACCTGTCTATCAGCTGGTCGTTTATACCGAGGATCTGGTTCTGGGTAACGTACTGACCCCACTTTATCTCCTGGTCAACCGCGTACTTGAAGTACTCCACGATCCACTTCCTTATCTCAGTGCTGAAGAGTTCGGGCTGCTCCTTCTGGAGGGTCAGGATCATGTTCCTGAAGAGGGTCACGTGGGTGAGCTCGTCCCTGTTTATGTACTTTATCTGCTGGACGGTGTTCGTCATCTTCCCCTGTCTTCCGAGGGTGTAGAAGAAGGCAAAGCCAGAATAAAAGTAGAGGGACTCGAGGATGTAGTTGCCTATGACCGCCTTTACGAAGTTCTCCTCCGAGGGCTTTTTGATGAACTCGTTGTAGATCTCCGCGACCACCCTGTTCCTCTCCAGCAACCTCTCATCCTCCCTCCAGTAGTTGTATATCTCGTCCGCCTTCATAGGGTCCACCACCGACTCAAGTATGAACTGGTAAGAGTAGGCGTGGACGGACTCTTGAAACTCCTGGGCTGTTATCGCCATCTCAACTTCCGGGGCTGTTACCATACGTGCGAAGTCCTTGAGCATGTCCACCTGGAAGGAGTCGAGGGCTATCAGGAAGGAAAGGACCAGCTCGTAGGCTCTCTTCTCGTACTCGGAGAGGACCCTCTCGTACTGCTTCCTGTCCTCCAGCATAGGTATCTCTTCGGGTATCCAGAAGTTGGAGAAGCCCATCGTCTTGTAGAGGTCAAAGGCCCAGCCGTACTTTATCTCGTTCAGCTCTATTATGTTGGTGGGGCTTCCGTTTATGACCTTCCTTTTCGCCGCGTCCCTCTCTCCCTCTGGGTTGAAGATCAGCTTCCTGGTGAGGACCCTTTCCCCGCTTTCCAGCATATCCCTACCTCCTTATATAAATTTCGTTATAGCTTTATATTTTTAAACCCCTAAACGGCACAGCTCTCGCACTCCTCTATGTCCATCACCGACTTGGACCTCAGGTAGTATATGGTCTTCAACCCCAGCTCCCAGGCGAGCGTGTATATCCTCGAAAGCGTAGGACCGTCTATCCTCTCGGGGTCCACGAAGAGGTTCAAAGACTGGGCCTGGTCTATCCACTTCTGCCTGACGGCGGCGGCCCTTATCACCCACTCCTGGTCTATCTGGTAGGCGCTCTTGTAGTGCCAGAAGAACCTGTCCACCTCGGGCGGGACCTGAGGCAGTATCCCGCTCATGTTCTCCTCCTTGTAATACTTGGCGAATATGGGGTCCACCGAGGGGGTAGCTCCGAGGATTAGTGACGTGGAACCTGTGGGCATGAGAGCCAAGAGGTAGCCGTTCCTCATGCCGTGCTCCCTCACCTCCTCGGCGAGTTCCCTCCAGGGCAGGTTGTTCCCGTTCTCCTTTGAGTTCTCCTCTATCTCCTCTACCTTCCTCCCGAAGAATATGCCCCTGCTCCAGTCGGAACCCTCGAAGTACTTATACCTTCCCCTCTCCTTGGCGATCTGGACCGAACCCTTTATGGCGTAGAAGGCTATGAGCTCGAAGAGTTTGTCCGCGAACCTGAGATGCTCCTCCGACTCCCACTGTATACCGTGCTTCACCAAGCAGTAGTGGTAGTTGGAAACCCCTATGCCTATGGCTCTGTATCTTTTGTTCGTGTACTCCGCCTCGGGTATGGCGTAGTAGTTCATCTCTATGACGTTGTCGAGCATCCTCACCAGCTTCGGGACCACCTCCTCTATGGTCTCCTTGTTGTGGACCTTCCCAAGGTTTATGGAACCCAAGTTGCAGACGACCACGTCCCCAGCCTTCTTCTTGTAGACCACCTCCCCCGTCTCGGGGTCTAAGGTGTAGCCCATGTGCTTGCTGGGGGACATGTTCTGGACCACCTCGTAGCAGAGGTTCCCCGAGTAGATCATCCCGACGTGCTTGTTGGGGTTCATACTGTTGGCGTTGTCCCTGAAGAAGATGTAGGGCTCTCCCGTCTCGAAGGCCACCGTAAGCAATCTCTTCCAGATCTCGAAGGCGTCCACCTCCTTCTTGGCTTCGGGGGGGAGCTCCCTCTCGAGCCTTAGGTACTCCTCCTCGAACTCCTCGCCCCAGAGGTCCTCTAAGTTCTTTCCGTTTCTGACGTTCTTCGTGTAGTAAGGGTCAAGAAGTGTCCACTTCTCCCTGTTTTTCACCCTCTTCATGAATATGTCGGGTATTGAGACCGCAGGGTGTATGTCGTGGGCCTTCTTCCTTTCGTCCCCCGCGTTGGTCTTCACCTCTAAAAAGTCCAGAATGTCCTTGTGCCATATGTCGAGGGTAACGGAAGCGGAACCCTTCCTCATACCGAGCTGGTCCACGTAGGTCATAACGTCGTTTATCACCTTCACGACCGGTATCACACCCGAACTCGCCCCCTTGAACTTCCTTATGGGCGCACCCGTAGCCCTTAGCTTCCCTATGTAAATTCCGAGACCCCCCGCGTGCTTAGATATCTGGGCAGCCTTCTGGACGTTGTCGAATATATCGTATAGGTCGTCATCGACGGTAAGGACGAAGCAGGAAGAGAGCTGTGTTATTGGTCTCCTCGCGTTCATGAGGGTTGGAGTAGCTACCGTAACCAAGTGCTGGGAGAGAAGGTCGTAGAACTCTTTGACCCACCTTAACCTCTCCTCTTTCTTCTCCGGTATAGCCAAGGTCATGGCTATTAAGAGGTACATCTCTTGGGGAAGCTCTATGACCCTCCCCTCCTCGTCCCTCACGAGGTATCTGTCCACGAGGATCTTTATCCCCGTGTAGTTGAAGTTGAGGTCCCTCTCGGGCTTTATATACTTTGCCAGCTCCCTTATCTCCTCCTC
>WFOY01000043.1 GCA_015487835.1 Aquificaceae bacterium | reverse complement strand
GCCTACGATCACATGGAAACATTCCTCAGGTTTTCAGGTCTCGACAAGGTGGACGCGGTGGTCGTGAACACCAAGATGCCCCCCAACGACATACTGAAGAGATACATATCCCAGGGACAGGAGCCCGTGGTCCCAGATGTGGGCAGGATATCAAAGAAGGGCGTGAACGTTTACGCGGAGGATCTCATAGGTGAGAAGGACAGCTTCGTAAGGCACGATCCGGACAGGCTGACGAATCTGATAATCAGAATAAGTAATGAGATACTTTCTGGAGTTTGACACCTCCCGCCTCCCCGAAGAAGAGGTCCAGGTCCTTGTGTGCGGGAGCGGTATAGGAGGTCTAACCTGCGCCATAGTCCTGAAGGAGCTTGGCCTGTCTCCCGTACTCCTCACGAGGGGTATAGGGAACACCTACTACTCCCAGGGAGGCATAGCGGGTGCGGTCCATCCCCAGGACAGCCCCTACGCCCACTTCCTCGATACCCTGAGGGCGGGCAGATATCTCAACGACGAGGAGGCGGTCAGGATAATGGTGAGCGAGGGCCTCCTCCGCATAGCGGATCTCGAGAGGTGGGGTGTGGACTTCGATAAGGATGGAGGAACCTACTCGACCACCACGGAGGGCGGGCACTCCTACCCGAGGGTCCTCAAGGTGAAGGACTACACTGGCAGGGAGATATACACCAAGCTTTTGGAGAGGGTCAGGGAGCTCGGAGTTCCCATAATCAGCGGGGAGCTCCAGGAGATCTTGGGAGAGGATAGCGTGGCAGGGGCTCTTTACTGGGACGGCTCCTCCCTTAAGCTCATAAGGACTCCGGCCCTCGTGCTCGCCACGGGGGGAGCGGCCTCCATGTTCAAGCACACCTCCAACCCCTCCAAGGTGAGAGGGGACGGCATAGGTATAGCCTTCAGGGCGGGGGTTAGTATAAAGAACCCCGAGTTCGTCCAGTTCCATCCCACGGTTCTCGAGGGAACCAACCTCCTCATCTCAGAGGCGGTAAGGGGCGAGGGGGCAATTCTCGTCAACTCTAAGGGGGAGAGATTCGTGGACGAGCTCCAGCCCAGGGACGTGGTGGCGAGGGCCATATTCAACGTGCTCAGGAGCGGTGAGAGGGTCTTCTTGGACATGAGGCCCGTGGCTGAGAGGGGTGTCAGACTGGAGGAGAGGTTCCCCACCATAGTCAGTTTCCTCAGGGACAGGGGTATGGATCCGTCCAGGGAGCCTATCCCCGTGGTTCCAGCCGCCCACTACTACATAGGCGGTCTGGAGGTGGACACCTTCGGAAGAACCTCCATGATGGGCCTCTACGCGGTGGGAGAGTGCGCCTGCACCGGGGTCCACGGGGCCAACAGGCTCGCCTCCAACTCCCTCCTCGAGGGGGTCGTGTTCGGATACAGGACAGCCTACAGGATCTACCTGGATTTGAAGTATCTCAATCCTTCAAAGGCCAGGTTCAGAAACTCGAGCGGAGGAGATTCGGATCCTGACCTCAGCTTCGAGGAGCTCAGAAATCTCATGTGGGAGAAGGTAGGCCTGGAGAGAGGAGAGGACGAACTCAGGAAGGCGAAGCATACCCTAGAAAGCCGGGTCAGAAGGGCCTTTTCTTTGAAACCAACCAGGGAGAACAGGCAGCTCCTGGACATACTCCTCGTCGCTCTGGCCACGGTCGAGGGTGCCCTCTCGAGGAGGGAGAGTAGGGGAGTTCACTACAGGACGGACTTCCCCCATGAGAGGGAGATCTTCAGAAGGGACACCCTCGTATCGCCCGAGATTCTCGATCACTGATCCGGATCATACCGAAAAATACTATTAATTGCAAATTATTCTCAACAAAACCTGAAGGAGGTAGTGATATGGAAAAGGTAGCGGTAGGTCAGAGGGTTCCCAACTTCGAGCTGGAGATCTACGATCCCAAGACCGGTTCCTTCGGTAAGATCTCCCTCGAGGACTTCATAAGGGAGAGGAAGTGGCTCATACTCTTCTTCTATCCGGCGGACTTCACCTTCGTGTGTCCCACCGAGCTTGCAGATCTTGCGGAGCACTACGAGGAGCTTGTGGATCTGGGTGCGGAGGTGGTATCCGTTTCCACGGACACCAAGTACACTCACCTGGCCTGGCAGCGCTCCGAGAAGCTACTTGAGAAGATCAGGTTTCCGATGGGTGCTGATCCGACGGGAAAGGTTTCGAAGATGTTCGGCGTTTACGACGAGAGCACCGGACTGGCTCTGAGGGGAACCTTCATCGTAAACCCAGAGGGAATTCTAGTGGGAGCTGAGATAAACTACTATAATGTAGGAAGGAACGCGGAGGAGCTGGTCAGGAAGATGAGGGCCAACGTCTACCTGATGGACCATCCCGAAGAGGCCTGTCCGGCCAGGTGGGAGCCGGGCAAAAAGACCCTCAGGCCTTCGGAGGATATAGTGGGCAAGGTTTACGAAGTCCTTAAATGACCGGAGGTAAGGATATGGGTGCGGACTTTGGACTCAACTACCAGCCTCAGGAGGTCTACGATGTGATAATCATAGGGGCGGGGCCCGCCGGGTCCACCGCCGCCATATACACAGCAAGGGCGGGACTCAAGACCCTCGTCCTTTACAGGGCCGAGGCGGACGGGGCCCTCGGTGTTACCCAGCAGATAGAGAACTACCCCGGTGTTCCGGGCCCCATATCCGGCTACGATCTTCTGAAGATAATGAGAGAGCAGGCCAAAAGTTTTGGTGCAGAGTTCGTAAGGGGAAAAGTTATAGCCACCGACTTCTCAGAGGAGATAAAGAAGGTCTTCACCATAGACGGGAGGGAGTTCAGGGGTAAGGCAGTTATAGTTGCTTCAGGAGCTATGGAAAGGGCGAACAAGTTCAAGGGAGAGGAGGAGTTCCTCGGTAGAGGAGTGTCCTACTGCGGTGTGTGCGATGCTGCCTTCTTCAAGGATCAGCCAGTTGCCGTGATAGGGGAGGACGACTACGGTATAGAGGAGGCCGAGTTCATAGCCAGATTTGCGAGCAAAGTCTACTTTGTGGTTCCCGGGAGCAAGATAAAGGCACCGCAGGAGGTACTGGAGGAGTTCGAGAGTCTCGAGAATGTGGAGATCCTTCTAAGACACAGGGTCCTGGAGATAGTGGGAGATCAGCTCGTTAAAGGTCTCAAACTCAAGGATATAGCCAATCAGGAAGAAAAGCTCTTGGAGGTGAACGGCGTATTCATATTCCTGGGAGGAACCAAGCCCTCCGTGGACTTCCTCATGGGTCAGGTGGAGATGACGAAGGGGAACTGCATAGTGGTGAACGAGGAGATGATGACCTCGGTTCCGGGCGTGTTCGCCGCGGGGGACGTCCTGTGCACGAACATAAAGCAGGCGGTGATAGCGGCCGCGGACGGCTGCAAGGCCGCCCTGGCGGTGGACAAGTTTATAAACAAGAAGGCTAAGATAACCTCCCAGTGGTAGTTATACCCTCGCCACCTCCTGTGGCTTGGGAAGCCAGACTTCCATTCCCTGCTCTCTCGCCCACTCCTGGGCCAGCTCGTAGGCCGCCTTGGCGGTGTTTATGTTCTTCTCTATGAGCTCCAGCTTCTTCTTGAACTTCCTCTCTATAGCGGAGTCCAGGGACATGGTTCCTCCGGAAGCCACGAACTTCTTCAGGAACCTGGCCTTTATACCTTCTTCAATTGAGTCCATGCCCACTATCTGGGTAGCCCCGAAGAAGGCTCCCAACATAGCCATGTTGGTGGCGAGCTCCGTTCCGGCTATCTCTATGGCGAACTTGGTGGCGGGGAAGTTGAAGACTTTGACGTTCAGAGACTCAAGATACTCGTGATCCCTGTCCGAGAGGAGGTCTTCTTCGGTGTTGATTATTATCAGGCCGTTCTTCTTTATACCCGAGTAGAAGGGCATCGTGTAGGACTTGCCCATAGTGATAACCTGGGAGTGGAAGACCATAATCACGTCAGGATAGACCACCTCTCCCCTGTCGTAGATAGGATCTATCCCGATCCTCACGTAGCTCTCCGCGGGAGCCATCCTCTTCTCGGCCCCGAAGAAGGGGTTAGAAACCGCGTAGTATCCCGCATGGTCCGCGGCTGTGGCCATTATGTGGGCGGCGGTAACCGCACCCTGCCCGCCTATCGCGGGCATCCTGACGTTTATCCTTCTCCTCTTCATAGCAGACCCTCCTCCTTCTTCCTCTGTATGACCTCCTTGGCCTCGTCGGTCATGTATTCGAAGAACTTGAACCTCTCCTTGTCGGTCCTCCTCATCTCCTCGAGACCGTCGTCGGAGTTCAGACCTATCTCGAGGATGCATGGAGTGTAGAGGTGGATGTAAGTGGGGCCTACCTCCCTTGCAACGTATATGGCCTGCTTTATCACCTTCTCAACCTTCTTTGGAGAGGAGACGGTCATCCTGACAACGTAGTGGCACCCCGAGTCTATGGCCAGCTGCCACATGGGGACCTTGTCCCACTGCTTGCCCTTGGGGGCCATCTTGAAGACGTGCCCCTTCACGGTCATCCCGCTCTCCTGTCCTCCCGTGTTGGCGTAGACCTCGTTGTCGAAGCAGATGGTCGTTATCTTCTCCTGTCTGAAGAAGGACTGGAGGGTCATGTCGAGGCCTATGTCCACGGTGGCACCGTCTCCGGCGAGAACCACCACGTCCTTGACCTTGTCGGGGAACCTCCACTCGAGAACACGCTTTATCCCGGAAGCGACCGCGTTCTGGTTTCCGAAGAGGGAGTGGACCGTGTGGAGGGCTATGTGGGGAAAGACCAAAGAGGTGCAACCTGTGGAGTTCACTATTATCGTGTCCTCGGGGTTAGGAAGGGAGGCGAGTATGTATCTGAAGGCCGCCGACTCGGGGCATCCCGCGCAGAGGGAGTGCTCCTCTATGAGCTCCTTAGCGTAGGGGAGGTCCATGACACCCCTCTTAGGGTTGCCCCAGGTTGCCTTCTCCTCGAGGTCTATGACCTCCTGAGGCATGAACTCCTTAAGGGCCTCGTTTATCTTGAAGATCTTATACGACATGCTTCACCTCCTTTCCGAGGAATTGGAGAATCTCCTTGACTATGAACTCGGGAGGCATGGTCATTCCGCCCGCAACCCTCGGGGAACCTATAACGGGAACGTCCAGGCTCCCGTAGAGGGCGCGTCTTACCTCCCTTTCAAGCCATCCTATAACGTTGAACTCGGGAACGAAAACGTACTTGGCGCCCCTGAGGGCCTCTATCAGCTCCTGAGTTGGGAAGGGCCTTATGGTCTTTAGCCTGACGACCCTGGCCTTTATTCCCTCCTCGTGAAGGAGTATTAGCGTCGCCTCTTTAGCCTGGGCCGCGGCCGTTCCGGAGGCAACGAAGACTATCTCAGCTTCAGGATCACCGAACTCCTCTATCAGACCCCTCAGGTAATGCTTGGCGTAGGGTCTGGACCTCTCTATGGCGGCCCTTACCTCGAACTGCCAGCTGGTGTGGGCCGCGTAGGATATGTAGTTGGACTTCATAACGTAGGGGTCTCTCAGGAACCTTCCGGGCGCCATCTCCATGTCGAGGGGAACCATAGGGGACTTGTAGGGGTTGTAGGGAGGCAGAGCTATGTCGTCCGGAGGGAGCATGACCGCCTCCCTCGTGTGGGATATGAAGAACCCGTCGATTGCGGTTATTAGAGGAACGTGAACGTCGGGCTGCTCCGCCACCACGAAACCCGCCAGTATCATGTCAAAGAGCTCCTGAGCGTTCTCCGCGTGCCAGATCATACATCCCGTATCAAGCAGGAAGGACATTTCCAGGTTGTCGGGCTGTATGCTAAGGGGAGAGTTTATACCTCTGGCCATGAGGACTAGCTGTATTGGAAGCCTGGACCCAGCCCACATGGGGAAGTTCTCCATGGCCCTCAGGGTTCCGGGACCTGAGGTGGTTGTGATGCACCTGGCTCCGGCCATGGAGCACCCCGCTATCTCGGACATAACACCGAACTCGGACTCTCCCCTGAAGTATACGCCCACGTATCCCTCTACCCAGAGCTCACCTATAAGGTGTGCGGCTTCTGACTGGGGTGT
>WFOY01000042.1 GCA_015487835.1 Aquificaceae bacterium | reverse complement strand
CTTCCTCGCCATGAAGATATCCTTCATAAACATGGTGGCGGACCTCTGCGAGAAGACGGGAGCCGACGTGAAGCTCGTCGCCGAGGGGATGGGCTACGACAAGAGGATAGGGAGGGAGTTTTTGAACGCGGGGATAGGCTACGGAGGTAGCTGTTTTCCGAAGGATGTGAGAGCCTTCATAAGGATAGCGGAGGAATACGGTGTTGACTTCTCACTCCTCAAAGAGGTCGAGAGGATAAACAAAAGGAGGGTCGAGAGGTTCCTCGACAAGGTGAGGAACGCCTTATGGACCCTCAAGGACAAAAAGGTTGCTGTCTGGGGACTCTCCTTCAAGCCGAACACCGACGACATAAGGGAGGCTCCCTCCATAAAGGTGGTTGATGCTCTCCTAAAAGAAGGTGCATTCGTCAGAGCCTACGATCCTAAAGCTGTAGACAACTTCAGGAGGATCTTCCCCGAAGGTGATAGGATCAGATACGTTCCGGACAAATACGAAGCTGTGAAGGGTGCGGAGGCCGTCTTAATCCTGACGGAGTGGGAGGAGTTCGCCGAGGCAGATCTAGGCAAGGTAAAGGAGCTCATGGAACTCCCAATAGTGATCGACGGTAGGAACATCTTCGATCCAGAGGACATGAGGAGATATGGTTTCGAGTACTACCCTATGGGGAGGTCCTGAACTCCTCGGGAAAATCGGGGGCGTGCTTCTCAAACCACCTCTCAAGGTCCTCGTAGTCGTACTCTCCCTCCCTTGAGAAGACCTGTTCGAACTCGGGAAAGCTCATACCCATCAGGATGGCCAGTATGTAGTACCTCACCCCAACCTCGTCAAAGGGGTCCATCCTGTACAGGAGACGGAATATCTCGAGGGCCTTCTCCAGCTCCCCTATCTCCCAGTAGAAGATGCCCGTGCTTAGGATAGCCTTTATGATGTGTCTGTTGGTGGGGTGCTTCCAGAGGAGCCTGTCCGGGAGCTTACCGTCCTTAGTGATGAGATCCATGGCCCTCCTGTAAGCCTCCTCCAGGACCTCCTCCGCCTTCTTGAGGTCACCCTCTATCTCGTAGATCTCGTTGAGCATTACGTAGGGCTCAAGGTAGTAAGGGTCCTCCTCGATCAACTTCCTGATCTCCTCCTTTAACCTGTTGATATCTTTGTTCAGGAGACCCTTTACCCTATGGAACTTCTCCTCTACCTTCCTCTCCTTGTCTACGAACTCCCTCATTATCAGTCAAGTATCAGCCTGAAACCTTCGGCCTGGCTCAAGGCCTCTTCGTACTCAGTCTGGGTTATCCTCCTCGCAAGCTCCGGATACTCCTTGGCCTTGTAAAAGGGAAAGTACTGGTCCATGACGTTCACAGCCATGTTGGGGTCTATGCTCCTCAGGAACTCCATGACCTCTTTCGTGGTGGATATGCCGTTGGGGAGAACAAGGTGCCTCACTATGATACCCCTCACCGCTATACCCCTCTCGTCCACCTGGAGGGGTCCCACCTGACGGTACATCTCCTTTATAGCCTCTATAGCATGCTTTGGGTAGTCCTTTACTTTCGAATACTTCCTCCCGAACTCCCTGCTGAGGTACTTGAGATCCGCCAGGTATATGTCCACTACCCCGTCGAGGAGCTTGAGGGACTCGAGAGAGTCGAAGGAGGATGTGTTGTAAACTAAAGGGATCCTGAGACCCTTTTCAACGGCTATGAGGAGGGCCTCGAGTATCTGGGGAACCACGTGGGAGGGTGAGACGAGGTTTACGTTGTGACAGCCCATGTCTTGGAGTTCAAGCATCATGTTGGCGATCTCCTCTGGGGTGACCTCTCTCCCCTCACCGAAGTGGCTTATCTCGTAGTTCTGGCAGTAAACGCACCTCATGTTGCAGTAAGAGAAAAATATCGTCCCGCTACCCCTAATACCCCTTATCGGGAACTCCTCACCCCTGTGGGGGAAGTAACTCGAAACGATCGCGTACCTTCCCGTCTTGCAGTAGCCGAGTTCGTTCTCCATCCTGTTAACCTCGCAGTTGTGGGGGCATACCCTGCAGGAGAGGAGCATCTCTTTGGCCTTCTCCACCCTCTCCTTCAGATCGCCCGACTCGTAGAGGTTGAGGTAAGACGGATACCTCATGGATTTTAAATATAGGTCCTCCCTGGATACCTTGATGGGTTATGGAAATTTATCGTCACTATAAGCACTTCTTATTAAAAAGCCCCGTTAGTTAGCGTAAACTTTTTCCCCTAAAAGGAAGAGGAGGGGTAACCTTTTGGGAATACACAGCAGGCTCAGAAGGGAGGGTCTCATAAAGTACGTAGAGAGGTTCTCCTTCCCAGTAGTGGTCATATCATCCGACTACTCCATAGTTCTGATGAACAGGTCCGCCAGCGAGCGTTTCGCAAGGTCCGAGGGCAAATGTTACGAGGTCACCCACAACATAGACAGACCCTGCTGGGAGGTCTTGGGTAAGGACAGCTGTCCCATAAAGACGATCCAGGAGAGGGGAAACACCTACGCCTTCCACGAGCACGAGATCTCAGAGGAGGCCCACGTGGTCGCAGCTGGCAGGCTGGACGAGGACCTCTACATAGAGTTTTACCTAAACAGCTACATAACTGACATGATAGAGGAGTTCAGGTTCCTCGCAGAGATGGACCCCATAACCGGGGTTTACAACGCAGGTAAGATGAAGGAGATCCTGAAGGCGGAGATAGAGAGGTCTGTGAGGTACGACCAGCCCCTCTCCCTGATCGTCTTAGAACTTAACTGCGGCCCCCAAGAGAACGAGGAGGTCCTCAGGTCTGTGGCTGGGATGGTGAAGAGATCGGTGAGGAAGACCGACTGGGTGGGCAGATCAGGTGGGGAGGAGTTCCTCGTACTCCTGCCCCAAACGGACATAGATAGGGCCATCTGGGTAGGCGAGAGGATAAAGGCCTCCGTTGAAGAAACCCAGAAGGGAACAACCGTCAGCGTAGGTATAACCTCCCTCAGACCCGGCGACACCTCCGACAGGATCCTCGAAAGGGCAAGCAGGGCCACTCGCCTGGCCAAGGATAAGGGGTCTGGCATAGAGGTCCTCTAATCCTTCCCCCTAACCCTGCAGACCAGCATCAGGATCCCTCCGAGGAAGGCCACCAGGGCCGAGAAGTTAAGGGCCATCTCCCAGCCAAAGTACTTAGCTATCAGAGGTGTGAGTGTGGGCGAGACCGTACCACCCAGGTTAGCACCCGTGTTCATTATGCCCGAGACCTTCCCCGCGTTAGGACTGGATATCTCTATAGGCAGAGCCCAGTAAGACCCGAGGGACATGAAGAGGAAGAAGGACCCAAGGGATAGGTTGAATACAGCCATACCGGGTGTGTCGGACCTGCCACCGATGGCGATGAACAGTCCCGCAACCACCATGAAGATCGTTATCAGCAGCGATCTCCCGACAAAGACACCCCACCTCATCCTGACCCTGTCGGATACGTAACCGCCCACGAAGGACCCCAGGGTGAGTGCCAAGAACGGTAGCATGCTGAGAAGAGCGCTCTCCCTGACGTCCACACCTCTCACCTCTGTGAGGTAGAGGAAGATCCAGGAGTAATAGACGTAAACTATGTAACCGAAGGCTGAGTAACTCAGCGTAAGTATCCAGACCGATCTGTTTCTGACGAGATCCCTGAACCTGGTGGTCTCCCGTTCCACGGGAACACCCCTTTCCTTTACGCCCTTCCACCAGACGAGCGCAAGAACTATCCCTATGAGGGCGGAGATGTAGAAGGCCCACCTCCAGCCGAGGGTCTCCATGATGAGAACCACCAGGGGAGGTGTCAGGGCAGCCCCAACGCCTATACCGCCTATGGATACACCCATGGCTAAGCCCTGCTTGCTCTTGGGGATGTGGGAGGCAACCATCCTGTTGTAAGAGGGGAAGGCCGCGGCCTCACCCGCACCCACTAAGAACCTGACTACCACGAGGGCTGGCACGATCGGGAGACCGAGGACGAGGGCAAGATCACCTGCCGCACCTGTGACACCCGTGAACAGGGACCACAGGGTAAGGGCTATCAGGATGGTCCTCTTAGCACCTATGAGGTCGGCTAAGTACCCACCTGGGATCTGGAAGAGGGCGTAGCCTATAACGAAGGAGGAGAATATGACCCCCATCGTGACCTGGTCTATGCCGTACTCCTCGATCATCCCCTTGCCGGCCACAGATATGTTTATGCGGTCAAGGTAAGAGACCACGCTTATCAGGAACAGGAGCGTTAGGAGTCTAACCATCGGGGGTCCGGTGTGGGTCGGGCGGGATTCGAACCCGCGACCACGGGATTAAGAGTCCCGCGCTCTGCCAGCTGAGCTACCGACCCATCATTACCAAAATATATCTTTCCAAAACCCACCCTTCAACGATCCGATATCCTCTGGACAGCCCTGACCAGGTTTCTCAGGGCAGCCCCCCTGTGGGAGATCCTGTCCTTCTCCTCGGGCGGGATCTCGGCCATGGTTCTCGTGTAGCCCTCTGGAACGAAGACAGGGTCGTAACCAAAACCCCCGCTACCTCTCGGCTCCTCCGCTATGGTTCCCCTGCACTCACCGTAGCCGAACACACCACTGTCTCCTGTGTAGAGAACTACCCAGGCCACGAACCTGGCCCTCCTGTTATCCACACCCTTAAGCAGCCTGAGGAGTTTTCTCACGTTGGCCTCGTCCTTAGACCCCCTTACCTCCTCCTGGCCCCCGAAGTCTATAGAGTAGAACCTGCTCGAGTACACACCAGGGTAACCTCTCAGGGCCTCGACCTCAAGGCCCGAATCGTCCGCAACGGTCGGCATCCCGAACCTGTCGAAGTAAGCCTTAGCTTTTATGAGAGCGTTCTCTAAGAAGGAACTCCCTGTCTCCTCCACCTTAAGCACATCGGGCGGATCTATGACCTCGAAGCCGAGGGGACTGAGGATCCTTACTATCTCTCTCAGCTTGCCTGGATTCGAGGTGGCTGCGATAACCTTCATCTCTTCCACAGGCTCTTTATCTTCGCCCAGAAACCGACCTCCTCCATAAGTGCGGGCTTCTCATCGTATACGAACCTGTCTATGAAGTCGTCGAGCAGTATGAACCTGTCGCACACCTTCCTCAGCTGGTGGGAGCTTGTCTTCTTGAAGGCAGCGTTCTCCACCCTCTTCCCTATCCTCTGGACCTCCTCCACCGTGTATATGAAGTCGCTGTCACCGCTCACGAGTATGGCCGTGTCGTAGGCGTCCTGGTAAGCTAAGGAGAGCATGTCGGTGGCGAGCATTATGTCCACCTCCTTCTCCACGAACTCCCCCGAGGGCAGCTTCCTGAGCTTGGCCACCTTGACCTTTATACCGTTCATGGAAAGCTCCTCTAAAAACCTCTTCTGCCTCACGAGACTCTCCCACTCGGGTGTGCCCCTCTTCACGTCCCTGTCCTGGGGTACAGCTGTGTAAAAGTAAGTCCTTACCAATCTCCTGTTCTCCTTCAGGAAGTCTATGAGCTTGCCGTAGTCTATCTTTATGTTGAGATACCTTATTCCGTGGAACAGGTTGGATCCGTCTATGAAGATCATCAACCTCTCTTCGTTCATAGACTTACCGTTAAATCATTTTACTTAAAACCTCCTTTATGTATCTCTCCTTCTCCTTGTCGTCCTCGGACCCAAGGAAGCCAACCACCTCCCAGCCTTTACCCCTCCTCCTGAGGTAGATCCTACCTCCCGAGATCCTCACCTTGTATACGTCCCTCGCTGTGGTGAGCGGTTCTGGCTTTACCCCTCTGCTGGATATCTTCAGAAGCTCACGCACGAACAGACGCCTCTTGTCGGGGGGCAGCCTCTCGAACTCCTCGACGGCACGGTCGCAGAAACTAAGGGAGAACAGCTCCTCGAGGAGACGCTTTATGGCACCCCTTGTATCGGGTTCCTGCCTGGACTCGGCCCTTATCTCAAGGTCCGCCAGCTTCCTCTCCAGGTTGCCTATCCTCTTCCTCAGCTTCTCGTTCTCCTCTCTCAGCTTCTCGTTCTCATCGGCGTATATGTCCACCAGTTCCTGCAGCTGGATCAGCTCCTTTATGAGCCTCTTCCTCTCCTTTCTGAGGTTGATCAACTCCTCCTTCCCTCCCGTCGTCTCACCCTCGGTCCTGAGAAGGTCGAGGAGCTGAAACAGCTTCCTGTTCGCCTCTATGAGCCTCGCCTCCTTCTCCCTGTACTCCTTTATCTGTCTCTGAAGGTCCTCTATCCTCTCCTCGTAGCCCTCCTTCCTCTCCTTTTGTAGCCTCCTTATCTCCTCCTCAAGGTCCCTCAACTTGATCTCTGTCCTCACCCGCTCCCTCCTCACCCTGTCTATCTCCCTGAGGAGTTCCTCCCTCTCGGCCTCTATGATCTTCCTCTCCTTCTCGGCGGGTGACTCGAACAGGGCTACCAGCATGAAGGTGAATATCACAGGGGGAAGGTCCCTCACTATTATCTCAAGGTTCCTGAAGTAGAAGCTGAGGGCCACTATCTGGACGAAGAAGAGGTAACCCATCCACTGGACTATCCTCTCCCTCTCACCGAAGACCCAGCTGAGGTACAGGACCGAGTTGTAGGAGAGTACAAGGACCCTGTGGTCCACATCCTCTGGAAAGAGGGGGACTGGAGAGAGGCCGAACTCGGTTATGTACCAGAGGACGAAGTTGTAGGAGACTATAAGAAACAGGAGGGTTAAGGCCTCTCTCATGAAGTAAAATTTAATCTCATGAGGAAGGTTTTGGTCTTTCTGGAGGATCTGGTCGAGGACTCGGAGTTCCTGTATCCCTACCTGAGGTTCAAGGAGGAGGGGTTCGAGGTCGTCTCCGCTGGACCTGAGAGAAGGGATTACATAGGCAAGAGAGGCATGACATTTAAGCCTGACAGAACCATAGAAGAGGTCAGAGGCGAGGAGTTCGACTGTATCTTCGTGCCAGGAGGCTACGCCCCCGACAGGCTGAGGAGGTACCCTGAGGTCCTGAGGATAGTGCGGAGACACTTCGAGGCGGGAAAGCTGGTCTGTGCCGTCTGCCACGGACCCTGGGTCCTCATATCCGCACGGATAGTGAAAGGCAAGAAGGTAACAGGTTTTTACGCTATAAAGGACGACCTCGAGAACGCGGGGGCCATATACACGGGCAAGCCCGTCGAGGTGGACGGTAACCTGATCACGGCAACCGACCCCAACTCCATGCTTGAGATGATGAAGGTGATCCTCAAGGTGATCCTGTGAAGATCCTCCTTACACTTTTGCTGGTCCTGTCGATCTCTATGGCCAAGGACCTCATCCTCGTCTCCGTGTACCCCTTCTACGACCTGGTGAGGTCTGTCGCAGGTGAGAGGTTCAGGGTCGATGTGATCCTGCCCCCGAGGACCGACTACCACATCTACGACCTGAAGCCGGGGGACCTTGTTAAGATTGCCAGGTCGAGGGTCGTTCTCGTAACGGGCATACCCATAGGTGGCTGGGAGAAGAAAATAGAGGCTATCGCAGGAAAGAAGGCCTACAGGATAACGGACGAAGACCTTAAAGACCCCCACCTCTGGATGTCACCCAAGAGGATGATCCGGGTAGCGGACAGGATAGCTGATATCCTCATCAGCGTGGACCCTTCGGGCGAGGAAACCTACAGGCCAAACCTCAGAGATGTAAAGGTGAAGCTGAGTAACCTGGACAGGATGTTCTCGGAAACACTTAAGGACTGTAGGTTCAATGTTATCCCTGAGGTCCACCCCTCCATGTTTTACCTGGCCAAAGACTACGGTCTCAGACACATACCCCTCTTCACAGGAGACCACCACGGTGACCTGATCCCGAAACGGGTAGAGGAGTTCCTGAGGACCCTCCGCACGGAGGGTGTCGATTTTTTCTTCGATCCTGACGGTGGTGCTGTAGCTGAGATCCTGGAACTCCAGGGACTTAAAAGGTACGCCCTTAACACGACCGTATCTCCTAAGGGACCTGGGGACACCTACTTCTCCATTATGATCTCAAACCTGGAGGTTCTGAGGGAAGCCCTGAGATGCGGGAGATAGTTGAGGTAAGGGACCTTAGCTTCAGTTACGACGGTAAGGTCCTCGCCCTCGAGGACGTCAGCTTCCAGGCGAGGGAAGGTGAGATCGTGGGTGTGATCGGTCCCAACGGTTCGGGCAAGACGACCCTTCTCAAGCTGGTCCTTGGCCTTTTAAAACCCCTCTCGGGAGAGGTAAAGGTGTTCGGCACGAGCCCCGAAAGGGCGAGAAGGGAACGCTGTATAGGTTACGTCCCCCAGGAGGTCTCCCCGGACCCCATATTCCCGGCAACTGTAGGAGAGATACTCACCTCCGTGGGGGGCCGGTGCCTTGACTACAAACTGATCAGGCACCTCCACCTTGAGGACAAGATCAACCGTAAGTTCTCCGACCTCTCAGGTGGAGAGCGTAGGATAGCCCTTCTTGGTATGTCCTTGTCCTGCGATCCCGACCTGCTTGTACTCGATGAGCCAACAGCAGGCCTTGACCTGCACGCGTGCAGGCATGTAGCGGACTTACTGAGAGACCTGACCCAGAGGAGGAAGAGAACCGTCCTCATGGTCTCCCACGACATAGGCTTTGTCCTCAGCATAGCTGACAGGGTTCTCTGCCTGAACAGGAGGGTTCACTACTTCGGCCCACCGGACGAGGCCCCTGAGGTTATAGAGGACCTGTTTGGTATAAGGATCAGGGTGTAGGTATGGATCTCCTCGGGTACGACTTCGTCCAGAGGGGTATGGCGGTAGGTGTGATCCTGGCGGTGACCTCCTCCTTAGTGGGGGTGTTTCTGGTCCTTAGAAGGATGGCCTTCCTAGGATCCAGCCTCTCTCATGCGGCCTTCGGTGGTGTAGCCCTCAGCTTCCTACTCGGCCTGGACCCCCTCATATTTACCTTGGTCTTCTCCCTAGTGCTTGCTAATCTGGTTCAGGCACTGATCACAAGATCGAGGCGTGTCCCCGGAGACGCCCTGCTCGCCATGGTGTTCTCAGGAGGTGCCTCCATAGCGGTGATCATCCTGGGGGTTGCGGACAGATTCGGTGAGGAGATATTCGGCTACCTGTTCGGCAGCATACTCATAGCCTCTAAAACGGACCTCTGGATCACGATCCTCGTCTCAGCGGTAGCCCTTGTCTTCCTTGCCCTCTACTACAGGAGGCTTACCCTGATCACCTTCAGCGAGGAGGTGGCAGAGGTTAGAGGTGTTCGTGTGAGCCTGGTGGAGCATCTTCTTATAACGGTGGCCTCCCTGGTGATCGTTCTCAGCGTAAAGACCGTTGGCCTTATCCTGTCCTCCTCCCTGATGGTCATACCCGCCCTGTCCGCCCTTCTGGTCGCCGGGTCACTCAAGGCGTCCCTTCTGATAGCCTCCCTGATAGGGGCCCTCTCGGTGGTTTTTGGTCTTATCCTCTCCCTTATTTACAACCTCCCACCGAGCGGGATCATAGTAGGGCTTATGGTTCTTGTGTTCGCCGTCGTGGTCGCTGTCAAGTACCTTAAGGTCTAAGTTTGGTGATCCCCTGCGTTGTGGGAGTGCCTGTGGAGGATCTCCTCGGGCGTAGCCTCCCTTATGCCTACGATCTCCACCTCGAACAGGAGGTCCTTACCGGCGAGGGGGTGGTTCAGGTCCACCACCACCTCCTCCTCGTCGAAGTTCACGACCACCATGGTTACTGTCCTGCCGTCGGGGGTGTGGGCTTGGAGAGTTATCCCCTTCTCCAGGGGTATGTTGGAGAAGTACTCCCTGGGGACCCTCTGGATCTGGTTAGGATCTCTCGGGCCGTATGCCTCCTCAGCGGGAACCTCGATGGTCCTCCTCTCTCCCTGCTTCATGCCCAGCATCCTGTTCTCCAGTCCCTGAATGATCTCCCCAGCCCCGACGAGGAAGGTGATGGGCTCAGCTTCCTGGCTCGATTCGATGATGGCACCGGTCTCCTTGTCTATGAGGGTGTAGTGGAAGGAGACCACCATGTTCTTTTCGACAGATAGATCCATGACGAACTCCTTTTCTGAGATGTTCCCTTGAATTTAAGGTCTCCTTATACCCATGTCAAGGAGTAGATATATCTTATAGGGATGGCCAAAAAGAGGACTTTCAAGATAAGCCTTATAGTGGAGGCGTTCCAGAATTTGGAAAAGTCGTACGTGGACCTCAAAAAGCACCTCTCCCTACCAAAGGAAGAGTTCGTTAAGAACAAACTCATCCTCGACAAGGTCAGGGTCGATTTCAACCTCGCCTTCGAGAGCTGTATGAGGGTGTGCAGGCACATGTCCGCGGTCCTCGGGCTGAAAACCACATCGAAGGACTGCCTCGTCAAGGTCGCCCAGCACGTAGGCATGGAGAAGGTGGAGAGGCTCAAGGAGTTCACCGAGTTCTACTTCAAATACAGAGATCTTAAGGACTCCGTATCTCCGAAGGACCTCTACGACTTCCTTAAGGAGAACCTCGTCGTGTTCAAGGAGTTTGCAAGATCTGTGGTCGAGTACGTGAAGAGAACAACTGGTAACTACCTGCTAATAGACTTTGACCTTCTCAACGAGAAGGCGAGATTCATAAAGGACTCGGTCAAGAAGATAGACTTCGTCCTATCCCAAGGTATGGAGGAGTTCAGGGCGAGACCCATGTACTACGACAGGACCAAGTACTTCTACCAGGTGGCCTACGACTCCCTCTTCGACATATGCAAACACTTAGCACCCAAGTTCGGTATAAAGAAGTTCGGGGACGACTGCCTCTCCAAGATGGTTGAGGCTGGCATAATACCGGACCAGTACTACATGGATGTATTCAGGATGACAAACCTGAAGAATAAGCTCATAAGCACCTGGGAGGTGCCTCCTGAGGAGCTGTTCGAGTCTCTCAGGGACCTGAACCCCAAGTTTGAGGTCCTTGTAAAGGAGATATCGAGGAGCCTGAAGAAGCTTCTGGAGGAGAGGAGATGGAGCTCTTCATAACGGGAGTGGGGTCAGGGCTGGGAAAGGCCCTCGCCGAGGAGGGTATAAGGAGAGGCTACAGGGTCTACGCCCTCGGCAGACACCTCCCGGAGGATTTAAAGGGTAAGGTTGCCTTCAGAACCTGTGACCTGAAGGACCTTGAGATGGTTTACCCAGCTGTGGTGGATCTTCTCTCAGGGGTGAGGAACTTAGATCTTGTGATCCTGAACGCTGGGGTCCTGGGCAAGTTCGGCGACATGAGGGAGATCCCCCTAAGACTCTTCAGGGAGGTTATGGACGTAAACGTCTGGGCTAACAAGCTGATCCTCGATGCCCTCCTTGACCTCAGCGTAGGTGTCAGGATGCTCATAGGTATATCCTCCGGAGCTTCGGTCAACTGTAACAGGGGCTGGAACGCCTACGCCATATCAAAGGCGGCCCTAAACTGCCTCCTTAAGCTCTACTCCAGGGAGATGGAAGGAACCCACGT
>WFOY01000041.1 GCA_015487835.1 Aquificaceae bacterium | reverse complement strand
CTGAGGTTCTTAGGATCCCGAGGTTTGGTTTCCTCAACCTACACCCCTCGATCCTTCCCAAGTTCAGAGGACCTGCCCCTATCCAGAGGGCCCTCATGGCCGGTGAGAGGGAGACGGGAAACACCGTGATACTGATGACCGAGAGGATGGACGCAGGACCCATACTCGCCCAGGAGAAGGTCACCATCCACGAGGAGGACAACCTGAGGACCCTTTCGGAGAGGCTCTCAACCCTCGGATCGGACCTCTTAGCAAAAACTGTCCTGGCCTGGGTGGAGGGGAAGATAAGCCCCATCCCTCAGAAGGGTGAGGCCACCTATGCCCCAGCTGTAAGAGAGGAGGAGTACAGGATCTGCTGGCTGGCGTCCTCGGAGAGCGTGAGGGACAGGGTCAGGGGTCTTTACCCGGACGCTTACACCCGCTTCAGGGGTAAAAGGCTGAATATACTAAAGGTCCAGGTCCTCCAGGAGGAGGGAGAACCTGGAGAGGTCATAGACCCAAAAGGGTTCGTGGTCGCCTGCGGGACGGGGTCGGTTAAGATCCTGGATCTCATATCCCCTAAGGGCAGGAGGATCTCAGGGGAGGAGTTCTGCAGGGGGTACTCACCCAAGCTGGGCGAGCTGTTAAAATAAACACATGGAAGACAGGCTGGCCAGGTTCGTCCTTCTGGTTGAACGCTACCTCTCCCAGATATTCGGTTCCATAAGGGTGTACCGGGAGGGGAACGAGTTTCTGATCCCCTGGGGTTCAACGGTTATAAACGTGGAGGTCAGGTCAGACCAGGAGGACATATACCTACATATATACTCACCCGTTGCACTCCGGGTAAAACCCGACAAGGATCTCATGAAGTTCCTCCTCGTTGAGAACGCCTCGCTGAAGATGTGCTCCTTCTCCGTTGAGTTCGAGAAGGGTTTTCTGGACATAATCCTGGGTGTGAAGGTAGACACGGAGTTCATAAATAAGGACCTGATAGGTAAGGTGGCAATAAGGGTAGGAAATCTCGCAAACGAGTACGGCAAGGAGATAATAGCGGTCTTCGGAGGCATATCCTTCAAAGAGTACGTGGAGAGGGAGAGGACCCAGAAGAGGCCCTACTCGGAGAGCAAGATCCTCCACGATATATTTACCGTTGAGAACCTAAAGTTGGCCCTCGAGGTTTACGACACGGGGGAAGAGAACAGGTACATGATAGTGGGGAAGGTGGTGGACACGGGCCAGGTCTTTATAAAGGCCGAGAGGAAGGGGGACCTCCAGAAGATGACCGAGTTTATAGAGGACTTAAAGAGATACATACTCACGAGGGACGTAAGGTCCATAAAGAGGTCCCTCAAGCACTACGAGGTGGAGGAGCATCTGCTCTACAACGTTATAGCAGGCAAGGAGAAGGACAGGATAAAGAGGCTGAGGGACCTTGAGAAGGAGATAAACCTCCTCACAGAACTCCTCATGAAGGGTGAGATATCCGAGGAGGAGTACAGGAGGAGGATAAGGGACCTAGACAAGGAACTCTAAAGCTACGGTCAGGAAGAAGGCTACACTTACGTAGCCGTTCACCGTAAAGAAGGCCTTGTTAAGCTTGGAAAGATCGTCAGGCCTTATAAGGGAGTGCTCGTAAACGAGGAACAGGGCTAGGACCACAAGACCCAGGAAGTAAACTACCCCCAGATCCTCGTGGGCGAAGCCGAGGATCACCAGGGAGACCAAGGTGCCGAGGTGAAAGATCCTAGCGAGTTCGAGGGACCTCCTTATCCCAAACTTAACGGGTATGGACTTTAACCCCTGTTCTCTGTCAAACTCGTAGTCCTGGAGTGAGTAAAGAACGTCGAAACCGGCGACCCAAAGGGCCATACCAAAACCTAAGACGAGTGCGTTGAGGGACACCCTCTCGTTAAGGGCCACGTCCACAGCGACCGGTATAAGCAGGTAAACGATCCCGAGGACGAAGTGGGGGTAGTAGGTGAACCTCTTAGAGTAGGGGTAGGCCCACAGAAGAAGTATGACGATCGGTGAGAGAACGAGGGCAAGGAAGTTTATCATCCCGCAGCTTATCAGGAACACGCCTCCAGATGCCAGGATCAGCTTCTTCACCTCCTCCCTGCTCACCCGACCCGAGGAGAGGGGCCAGTCCTTCGTCCTCGGGTTCAGCCTGTCGAAGGGCTCGTCTATCAACCTGTTGAAGGCCATCCCCAGAGTCCTCGCGCTTATGAGAGCCACAAGTATCCAGAAGATCCTCCACAGGGATGGAGGATCCTCCATAAGTATCAGAACGCTGGAGAGGGCGAAGGGTAGTGCAAATATGGTGTGCTCGAACTTCACCAACTCCGCGTAGTCCTTTAATTTGTCCATGGTATCATTATAGGGCGGTGAAGGTCAGGGTAGGTATAGTAGGGTGTGGCGTTGTTGGCACCGGGACGGCGAGACTCCTGATCGAGAACAGGGAGGTGATCAGGAAGAGGACGGGCATAGACTTCGACCTGGTAAGGGTTGCGGACCTCGACTGGGAGAGGGAGAGGGAGTTCGAGGTTCCTGAGCCCCTCAGGACGACTGACTACAGGGAAGTTTTAGAGGAGAGCGACGTAGTGGTTGAGCTGGTAGGAGGAACCGATTTTGCGAAGAAACTTAT
>WFOY01000040.1 GCA_015487835.1 Aquificaceae bacterium | reverse complement strand
GCTAAAGGAGGGAGACGTCGCCTTCATACCGAAGGGCAAGGTCCACTTCTACACCAACACCTCTGTGGTATCCGTTCTCCTCGCTGTGTTCAGTCCCAAGTACGACGGGAAGGACAGCATAAAGGTTGAGTTATAATACTCACCTCAAAAACCCTGGAGGTGGGATATGGCCTTCGACCTGGCGGACAGGATCAAGGTCCTCCCTCCCTATCTCTTCGCTGAGCTGGACAGGAAGAAGCAGGAGAAGATCGACCAGGGTGTGGACGTCATAGACCTCGGCGTTGGAGACCCGGACCTTCCCACACCCGAACCCGTGGTGGAGGCCCTAAAGAGGGCAGCCGAGAGGCCGGAGAACCACAGATACCCCTCCTACGTGGGGATGAGATCCTTCAGGGAGGCGGTCGCCGGATGGTATAAGAGGAGGTTCGACATCACCCTCGACCCGGACAGGGAGGTGATAGCCCTGATAGGTTCGAAGGAGGGTATAGCCCACTTCCCCTTGGCCTTCGTGAACCCTGGGGACGTGGTCCTATGTCCGGACCCGGCCTACCCGGTCTACAGGATAGGGACCATATTCGCAGGGGGCGAACCCTACACAGTTCCCCTGAAGGAGGAGAACGACTTTCTACCGGATCTGGGTTCCATCCCGCAGGAGGTGGTGGAGAGGGCGAAGATAATCTGGATAAACTACCCCAACAACCCAACCTCCGCCGACGCGACGGAGGACTTCTATAGGGACCTTATCAGGTGGGCGAAGAAGCACAACATAATAGTGGCCTCTGACAACGCCTACTCGGAGATATACACAGGGGAGAGAAGGCCCCTGTCGATACTTCAGGTCGATGGGGCCAGGGAGGTGGCTATAGAGTTCCACTCCCTCTCCAAGACCTTCAACATGACCGGGTGGAGGATAGGGATGGCGGTCGGGAACGAGGATCTGGTGAGGGCTCTCGGAAAGGTGAAGACCAACATAGACTCGGGGCAGTTCAATGCAGTCCAGGAGGCAGGTATAGTGGCCCTGAACCTCCCTGAGTCCGAACTGGACAAGCTGAGGGCGGTGTACAGGGAGAGAAGGAAGGTGATGACCGAGGCCCTAAAGAGTGCTGGCCTCTCACCCGTAGAGTCGGACGTTACCTTCTACGTATGGACCAGGGTTCCAGATGGGTACACCTCCGCCGAGTTCGTGGGGAGGATCCTCGACGAGGCTGGAGTCGTCTGCACGCCGGGAGCTGGTTTCGGTGAGGCGGGCGAGGGCTACTTCAGGATATCCCTCACCGTTCCCACAGAGAGGTTGATCGAGGCGGCGAAGAGGATAGAAAATTTAAGGTGATGGGTTCTGAAAAGGTAAGCCTGGTTGATCTCAGCATAAGCGTCCCGACCGTGCCCTACGACCTCTCCATCAAGGAGCTCAAGAACCTCTTTGAGGAGCTTAGCATTTACAGGTACCTGACCGTCCTGAAGGGGAACGTCCCGATAGGTATAGTTTACAGGGATCAGGTGGAGAGGGTATCCAACGAGATCCTGACGGCGGGAGACATGGCGATCCTCTGCTGCAAGCTCAGGAACGTGGAGGTCCCCAAGGAGGCCCTGGTAGGTATATTCGACCTCTTCAGGATCGAGAAGGAGCCGGTGATAATAACCGACAAGAGGGGAACCTACCTGGGCGTCCTCACCTACGACACGGTCCTCCAGTACATAACCCAGCACAGGGAGTACAACATTCCCGTTGTCCAGAAGGTTCACTCGAGTCTCGGCAGGGGTGAGTTCCTCTGCATATTCGGGCTCAAGAACATGGACAAGTTCAGGAGTGTCTTCGGGTCCGAGAAGCAGGAGAGCGTTTACAAGATACTCTACGAGGACATAAAGGACCTCTTCGAGGGGGAGGTGTCCGGGATAATGGACAGGGGGGAGATATGGGTCCTCACCCAGAGGCCTCCCTCCAAGGAGACGGTTAAGGAGTTCTTCAGGGAGTTCCACAGGGAGTACATACTGCTCTTCGGTGAGTTCCAGCAGGTTTACGTTTACGGCGTATGTCTTGACATGGCCCTCATAGACTCCCAGGAGAAGTTCTACGAGAAGAAGAAGGAGCTCTCGGAGAAGGCGAGGAAGATAGAGGGGTCCGTCTTCATAGCCCACGGGCTCCAACCCACCCTCGTCCTGCACGACCCCACCAAGCAGAAGCTGATAACCAACATAAAGAGGAAGATAGTGGGGGACTTCAGGAACATAGTGGAGAGGGTGAGGTCCTCGCCCAAGGACACCTGGGAGTTCATCCTCTACGACGTGTTCGAGGAGTATCCCTACTTCGAGCTTTTCTACATAATGAGCTGGAGGGGTCTACAGATAACCAACAACATAGTGAACCCAAAGGTGGACTACTTCGTCGCCCAGGGGAAGAAGGGGGCGGACAGATCGGAGAAACCTTACTTCAGGAAGGCCATGGAGGAGGGTTCCTTCATCTCGGACATATACCTCTCCAAGGCGACCGACGACTTCTGCATAACCGTCTCCGAGAGGTTCTCCTACGAAGGTAAGGACTATGTCCTCGCCGGTGACATAAACTTCAGAGAGATCCACAAGCTCGTGAGGAGCTACAAGGAGACGCCCGCGTGAGCAGGGGGAGACTGATCGGGAGCCTCAGGTACAGGGATCTCAGGTACACCAAGAACCATCCCTTAAGAATACCGAGGG
>WFOY01000039.1 GCA_015487835.1 Aquificaceae bacterium | reverse complement strand
TTGCCGAGATGCCCACCCAAGTAGTCGTGAGCGTCAGGGATGCAGACCTGGACGCTGTGAAGGGCATCGTTGAGTCCGCAGGTATAGACTGGATGTACATAGGTAAGGTGACCAGCGAGAGGTCGTTCAGGATCTGGTTCAACGGTGACCTCATCTTTGAGGAGAATCCTGACAAACTCAAGGAGGTGTGGGAGAGATCCTTGGAGGAAAAACTCTGATATACGTATACGTCTTGATAGGGGTTGTCACCCTTGACCTTATCACTAAGGAGATCGCAGAGTCCCTTCTGTCTACGAGAACTTACGATCCTCTTCCCTTCCTGAGGCTGGCCCTGGTTTACAACAGAGGGGCTGCCTTCGGCATACTGGCCGATTTCCCAGACTGGGTTAGGATACCTGTGCTCATACTCACACCTGTGGTGGCCTTCCTGATAACCTACATCTACTCTTCAAGGGAGAACAGTTCTACCATAGCCTTCGCCATGGGACTCATAGGCGGTGGGGCGATGGGAAACCTCTACGACAGGGTGTTCCTGGGGAAGGTAAGGGACTTCATACACCTGCACGTGGGTGATCTGTACTGGCCCGCCTTCAACCTGGCGGACGCCTCCATAACTGTGGCGGTCTTTCTGATCCTGATCAGGCAGTTCAGGAGGAGGTGACCGTGTTCATCTACGTGGTCTTCTTCGGAGACCTGGAGATGAAACTAGTTCTTGCTGTTGCGGGGAACATAAAGAAGACCTTTGGCCTTGAGGCGAGGGTTTCCTCCGTTCCTTTCCCATCGAAGGAGGGCTACGACCCTGTCAGGGGCCAGTACAGGGCCGGTGACGTGATCAGGTACCTTTCGTCCCTGAACTTCCCTGGCCTGGTGAAGATGGTGGCGGTGGTCAGCTTCGACCTTTACGAGGAGGGTATGAACTTCGTCTTCGGGGAGGCGGAGCTGGGTGGGAGGAACGCTGTTGTGAGCACCTACAGGCTGAGACATCCAGACGAGAGGGTGTTCTTCGAGAGGGTCTTCAAGGAGGTGAACCACGAGATCGGCCACTGTTTCGGTATAGGCCACTGCCCGGATCCAAAGTGTGTTATGAGCTTCTCCAACTCGCTGGCCGATGTAGACAGGAAGGAGAAGGATTTTTGCAGTAGCTGTAGGGACAGCCTGAAGGCAGCTCTAAAACCTTACCTTTGATACCCAGAGGGTTATCCCTGTGAGCCACAGAACGGAGATCGCAAGATTTATGATTATCATGGTAGTCGTGCCCGTTTTCAGAAACACGCCCCCGATCAGACCGCCCGTGAAGGCCCCTACAAACTGACTCGTGTTGAACACGCCCACCGACAACCCCCTCACTTCCTTGCCCGCCACCTTAGTGACCAGGGAGGGCAGTATAGGTTCCAAAAAGTGAAAACCTATGAAAAACAGAGCCAACATAAACACCAAGCCCAAGAAGTTCTTCAGCACCAGGTGGGATAGAAAGCCCAAGGCTATGAGCGACACTCCAGCGATCAGCACCTGCCCTATCTTGCCCCTTTTCTCACCGTAGACCACCGCAGGTATCATCAAAAGAACGGACACTAAGATCACAGGTAGGTACACCTTCCAGTGTTCTGGTTTGGGCATACCGTAGACCTCTATAAGCTCCACAGGAACCACAGTAAAGACGCTCACAAGGAGGGTGTGGAGTATAAAAACGGATAGGTTGATCATGACTATGTCTCTCCTGACCAGGAGGGGATACAAGGATGTGCCGGGTGATCTGTGAACGCCAGCCTCCCTCTCCGGCTCCCTTATGAACACCACCAGGTATATCATCGCTAAGGAAGACAGAAAGGCGGTGAGGAAGAAGATGAACGGGACACCGAACTTACCCGCCAGAACAGGTGCGAGAACTATGCTGAGGGCGAAGGTTAGGCTTATGGACGCCCCGATCTTGGCGAAGGCGCTCGACCTCACCTCCTCCCTTATCAGATCGGCTGCCAAGGATATAGCCGCCGAGGATATAGCCCCGGCCCCCTGGATCAGCCTGGCCAATATCATAGTCCAGACAGTATTAGCCAGACCTCCCAGCACGCTACCAACTATGTAGGCTAAGAAGCCCATAACTATCACAGGTTTTCTGCCGATCCTGTCGGACAGGTAACCGAAGGGTATCTGGAAGAGGGCCTGGGTGAGGCCGTACACGCCCACGGCGAGTCCGGTGAGTATGGGTGTACTCCCCTCCATCCTGCTCACATAGGGGGAAAGAACGGGAAGAAGCAGGAAGAGACCCAGCATGCGGGCCACAACGGCAAAGGTAATTCCCGCAACCGTTTTCTTTTCTTCGGGGGTGAACATGGCAGATGTATTATATCAGGGACTTTCCAGAGAGTACCTTATGATCTCGAGCAGTGTGAGGAGGGTCTTCTTCACCTCCTCCTTGTTTTTCGCCGAGAGAGGTATGACGGGGATACCCTCCTCATCGGTTATGTCGAGGGCGAACTTCACATCCTCTGGAGGCCAGGCGTTGGGGAGGTCCTGCTTGTTGGCACCCACCACTATGGGAACAGGGAACCTGGACTGGAAGAAGTTTATGATCCTCCTGGCCTCGTGGAAGGTTTTGGGATCAGTGCTGTCCACGAGAACTATTATCCCGAGGGCACCTTCCCCAAGGATCTCCCACATGAAGTCGAACCTGGACTGTCCGGGGGTTCCGAAGAGGTAGAGCTCGTGCTCATCGTCTATCCTTATCTTTCCAAAGTCCATAGCCACCGTTGTGTAGTCCTTAACGTTCTTCTCCACAGCGGCTGAGGTCTTCCTCTCTGTGGTTACCGTCTTTATCTCGCTCACCGTGTTTATAAACTGGGTCTTCCCTGCGGCGAAGGGGCCAGCTATCACTATCTTGATCTTCTTAAGCTCCTTCATGACCCACCTTAGAGCTGCTTTATCTTCTCTATGATCTTAGAGAGGAGATCCAGCGTTATGGAAGGCTTCTGGACTCTCTCCTTTCTCTTCCTTCGGATTATACCGGCAGCTAAGAACCCGTAGAGGGATCTGTCCACGGTTAGCCTGTCCATGTCCGCCTCCTTTCTTATGTCCGCAACGGTCTTGCTGCCGTCCACCAGGGACAGGACCTTCTTCTCTTCTTCTGTCAGCTTGATCTTGGATACCTTCACGTCCGCATCTGGCATCTTCTCAAATACCAAAAGCTCATCGGAGATCTTCCTGTCGACCTCCTCCGGTGTTAGCAACCGTGAAGCTCTCATTATAAGATCCTCTACCGGATAGAAGACCGGAACGTCACTGTCAAACTTTATGAACCCAGGTGTGAAGGAGAATATGCCTTCCTTCTGCCCGAGCCTCGGTAGGAAGAACCTGTCTATGGTCTTGTGTATATCCTCCTTCTTTATACGGAGCTTGGCGAGGAGCTGCTCGAAGTTCCTGTCCGTGTATACCCTGAACACCTTGTCAACTGGCCTGGCGAATACGAGCTCCCCCTCCTTGATGTAGTAGGCGACGATCATGTCCTTCCACTCGACGAGCAGGACACCGTTCTTTCTATCCTTCGCCAGTACCTGAAGTATGTCCGCAAAGTTAAAAGTTGTCAGATCCCCCGTCAGCGCCATCTATTAACCTATAGCCTCCTTGAGTTGTTCCTGAGCCTTCTTTATTTCCATGAGCAGGAGCCCCAGCTTGGCCTCGTTGCTCGCTAAGACAGTAAGAACGGCGTCCTGACCTATACCGGTGAGTACTATGTAGCCATCCTCCCCTTTTATGGTTATCTGTTCCAGGTTGCCCTTCTGGAGCTCCTCCGTCACCCTCTCACCCAGGGAGAGGATGGCGGCGCTCATGGCAGCCACCCTGTCCTCCTCTATACCGGGCTTCAAGACAGCAGATATGGGCAGCCCGTCAGCGCTAACAAGAACCGCGCCCTCAAGACCTGAACTTTTGATCAGCTCCTGAAGTATTTTTTCGTACTTATCCATATCTTAAAACCCTCCTTCAAACGTCTTTAAAAAATCTAAGATCCTTTTCTATCTTCTCCTCAGCCTCCGCCACCTTCCTGATCCCCTCCTTCACCCTATCCAGATCTATTTTATCCGGATCCCCTTCTTCCAGAAGGGTAAAAAGTTCTTGGATGTGCCTTCTGCACTCGGACACGTGATCTTTAAGGGCCTTTATCTTGTCCCTGTATATGTCGAAGGTCTGCTCGAAGGCCTGGCCTATGGCTCCGACCGGGTCAAGACCTGTGGGGAACTCAACCGCCATGTGTCCTTCGTGGATCTTTTCAAGGGCTTCTATTATCTTGGCTGAGTTCTCCGATATGGTCTCGAGCTGGTCCTCAGCCTCCTTTAGCTCCTTGGTGTACTTTTCCTCCAGATGTTTTATAAGGTCCCTTATGCTGTCCACTATGCCCAGCATCTCCTCATGGAGGGGTATGGGGACGACCGTCTTCTCCCTGTGCTGTTCCTCAAGTATGTCTATCACGTAGAGAAGTCTGCCGAAGAGCTCCTCCAGCTTGCCCTTGGTCCAGAGGATGTTGAACAGGACCCAGGCCATGGCTATGGCGAAACCTGCCCCCAGCGAGTAGTAGGCGTTCACACCTCCCAGGAAGAAGAACACGAAGGAGAGGACCAGCCCGAAGAAGAAGGAGGAGAGCAGGAAGAACTTTAAAAGCTCACTCGCTAAGGATGACAGCTTAGGAGTTTCCACCATACAACTACCCTCACCCCTTTAG
>WFOY01000038.1 GCA_015487835.1 Aquificaceae bacterium | reverse complement strand
CATATATAGGAACGGCTACAAGGCTTATGACAAGGTAGGAGAGTTCCGAATCTGAGAAATCCTTTACCAGGTTCTCGGGTATGAAGACTTTGAGAAGGGCTGCCACAAGAAGTCCAAGGAGTAAATACCTTCCTGTGGAGAAGAAAATATCCGAAAAAGATCTTAGGAAGACGTTGATTTTACTATCTCCCGCAGATGTGGATCCTCTCACTACGAAGGGGTTTAGTTCTTTTGGACCTGCGAAGAAAGCCAAGAGAGTCATAATTAGTGCGAAGATACACACCGAAGCTATTCTAATGAAAGTTATCTCAGCACCCAAAACGCCAAAGGTGAGTATCACAGTTACCGGTGATAGAACAGGAGCTGTTATAAGGAAGGCGAGCACAGGGGCGTAACTCTTTGAGAGGTCGTTTATAGATCTCGCCAAAGGTATCATAGAACAGGAGCAGACCGGAACTACCGCCCCTACGGTGGCTGTGATCAGGGGAGAATAAGGTTTGCTAAGGATCTCCTTGGTCATAAATCTTACGTTCCAGAAGGTATTAATAAAGGCTCCAGCGAAGGAAGCGATCAGGAAGTAGGGCAGAACGTCAAGGGTGTAATCCAGGAAAGCCTTCAAGAAGGCGAGAACCATTAACTGCTCACCCTGTCCATTATCTCCTCCGGTATCTCGAAGTTGGCTATGACCTGCTGCACATCGTCCAGGTCGTCGAGGGCGTTCAGCAGTTTGAGGACCTTCCTTGCTGTCTCCACGTCCTCTATGTGAACCGTGGATATGGGTATCCAGGTTATCTGGGCCTTTTCTACGGGAACCCCAAGGTTTTCCAGCTTCTCCTTCACTTCGTAGAGGTCTTCTGGGGTCGTGTATATCTGGTGGACCTCGGGACCAGTCTGGACGTCCTCAGCCCCTACCTCGACCGCCTTCTCGAAGACCTCCTCCTCGGAGATCCTGTCCGCAGGCACCTCTATGTAACCCTTCCTCTGGAACAGGTAGGAGACACAGCCCGAAGACCCAAGACTACCGCCGTATTTTGAGAAGGTGTGCCTTATCTCGGAGGTGGTCCTGTTCCTGTTGTCGGTCGCCGCCATGACCATAACGGCAACGCCGCCCGGTGCGTAGCCTTCGTAGATAACCTCCTCGTAGGCCTCCCCTTCAAGCTCCCCCGATCCCTTCTTTATAGCCCTTTCTATAGTTTCCCAGGGCATGTTGGCCCTCTTGGCCTGGTCTATGGCTGTCCTCAGCCTCGGGTTGAACTCAGGGTTCGGACCGCCTATCCTCGTGGCGACCATGATCTCCCTTATCAGCTTGGAGAAGAGTTTACCTCTCTGGGCGTCCACCTTAGCCTTCTTGTGCTTTATCTGGGCCCAGTGGCTGTGTCCTGCCATCTCCGGAACCTCCAAAAATAATTTAAAATATCCTGACCATGGAGGGCAGCCTACTCAAAGAGTTCAACCCTTACCTATGTTACAAAAACGGCAGCCTTTATCTTGAAGGTGTGTCGCTGAGCGACTTAGCAAGAGAGATAGGCACACCCCTTTACGTGTACAGCGCGTCCTACATAAGGGAGAGGGTGAGGGCTTACTACGAGGCCTTCCCAGGGTCCCTCGTCTGCTACGCGGTCAAGGCCAACTTCAACCCTGAGGTTATAAGGGTGGCAGGCGAGGAAGGTGCTGGTGCGGATATAGTTTCAGGGGGAGAGCTCCTCTGCGCTCTGAAGGGTGGTATAGACCCTGAGAAGATAGTCTACGCTGGTGTGGGGAAGACAAGGGAAGAACTCGAGCTGGCGGTGGACAAGGAGATCCTCATGTTCAACGTGGAGTCGGAGGAGGAGATCTACGTCCTGAACGATATCGCGGACAGGATCGGGAAGAGGGTACGCGTTTCCGTGAGGGTAAACCCGGACGTGGACCCGAAGACCCACCCCTACATAGCGACCGGCCTCAGGAAGAGCAAGTTCGGTGTGGATATCGAGAACGCCAAGGACCTCTTCAAAAAGGCGGCTGATCTTAAAAACCTCGACGTGGTCGGGGTTCACTGCCACATAGGTTCCCAGATCCTGGACGTATCACCCTACGAGGAGGCTGTGAGCAAGGTGGTGGACCTGTGCGATGACCTCATAAGGGAAGGTTTTGAGATCAGGTGCGTGGACATAGGGGGTGGCCTTGGGATCAAGTACAGACCTGAGGACAGAGAGCCTACCCCCGGAGATCTGGCTAAGGCGGTAAGGCCCCACCTCAGCAGGCTGGACCTCCAGGTGATCCTCGAGCCCGGCAGATCGATCGTAGGAAACGCGGGACTACTCATAGCTGAAGTCCTCTTTGTGAAGAACAAGGGACACAAACACTTCATAATAGTGGATGCCGGGATGAACGACCTCATAAGGCCATCCATATACGACGCTTACCACCACATAGTTCCCGTGGAGGATAGAGATGAGAACTACGTGATAGCTGACATAGTCGGCCCCATCTGTGAGACAGGGGACTTTCTCGCCAAGGACAGAAGGATAAGAGACCTCAGAAGGGGAGACCTCATTGCTGTGCTCTCGGCGGGGGCCTACGGCTTCTCTATGGCCTCCCACTACAACGTAAGACCGAGGCCTGCGGAGGTCCTTGTGGAGAACGGATCCTACAGGGTTATAAGATCCAGGGAAACATACGAGTATATACTATATGAAAAAAATTATTGAAAAGAAATTGAAGGTCATTTATATTTATAGCCATGAAGACGGCTGAGGATAAGCTCGGTCTGTTTATAGAGAGGTGCAAGAAGGAAGGGCTTAAGATAACGCCCCAGCGTGTTGCCGTTTACGAGATCCTCCTCAGATCCGAGAACCACCCGACCGTTGAGGAGATATACGAGGAGGTCAAGAAGAAGTACCCCTTCGTTTCCCTGGCCACGGTCTACAGAACCGTTGAGACCCTTGAACAGATGGGACTCGCCAAGAAGGTCTGCTACTGGGGAAGCTCAGCCAGATACGACGCCAACACGGACGACCACCACCACCTTATATGTGTGAGCTGCGGGGCTATAAGGGACATATACATGGAGGATCAGATATCCATACCTGAGGAGCTCGAAGGCTTCAGGACCGAAGGTTACTCGGTCAACATATACGGGCTCTGCCCTGAGTGCAGGGGCAAAACTCAACCTACCGCGTAAACGCCTATACTCCTGAACTTGTGCAGCCTTTCCTTAACAAGATCTTCAGGATCCTTGGAGCATAGGTCCTTTAAAAACTTCTTTATCACGTAGCCCACCCTGTAAGCTGTCCTCTTATGGTCCCAGTGGGCCGCCCCAAAGGGTTCTGGGATCACGCAGTCCACAACACCGAGCTTCTTTAGGTCTTCGGCGGTAAGCTTCAGGGCTTTGGCGGCCTCCTTCACTCTGTCCTGGTCCTTCCACAGGATAGCCGCACATCCCTCCGGGGATATGACCGAGTAGTAGGCGTTCTCGAGTATAGCTATCCTGTCCGCCACCCCTATGGCTAAGGCTCCCCCGCTGCCACCTTCCCCTATGACGACCGAGATCGTCGGCACCCTAAGCCTTCCCATCGTGAACATGCTCTCCGCTATCGCCTCGGACTGCCCTCTCTCCTCGGCTCCTATGCCTGGATACGCTCCAGGTGTGTCTATGAACGTGATCAGGGGCATCCTGAACCTCTCCGCCAGCTTCATAACCCTGATAGCCTTCCTGTAACCTTCGGGGTGGGGCATGCCGAAGTTCCTGTCTATCTTCTCCTGGGTGCCCCTTCCCTTCTCGTGACCTATAAGGGCAACCGGCTTACCCCTAAAGTAGGCAAACCCCGCCACTATGGACCTGTCGTCACCGAACCTTCTGTCCCCGTGGATCTCCACAAAGTTCCTGAATATATACCTTATGTAATCGGAGGTGTGGGGTCTCCTCGGGTGCCTTGAGATCTGAACCCTGTCCCAGGGGGAGAGGTCTCTGTAGGTCTTCTTCGATCTCTCCCTGAACTCCCTCTGGATCTTACGGAGATCCTTCTCCACCTCCCTCCTCCCCATCCTGAGTATCCCCTGGAGGTTCTCTATCTTTTCTTTGAGCTCAAACAGTTTTTTCTCATACTCGAGATACATCTCACAAAACCTGCCGAAGATCCGTTAATTCATTATATTAAACTAACGGAGGGCTCTTGATGGAGTTCACGGAGAGGGACGCCGAGAGGATCTTCGAGGAGGCGTACACTTACCACATGATGGGGGATATAGAGAAGGCGATAGAGTTGTACAAGAAGTCCATAGAGATAAAGCCCACAGCTAAAGCTTACACCTTCTTGGGCTGGGCTTACAGCATGCTAAGGGATTATGAGAAGGCCATAGAGTACTGTAAAAAGGCTATAGATCTTGACCCAGATTACGGAAACCCTTACAACGACATAGGCGCCTACCTGATAGAGATGGGGAGGTTCGAGGAGGCCATACCCTGGTTGAAGAAGGCCATAACCGCTAAGAACTACGAACCCAGACACTACCCCCACATAAACCTGGCGAGGGCCTACATGATGATGGGGAGGCTGGAGGAGGCCTTGGAGGAGGTGGAAAAGGCCCTTAGCATAGATCCGGATTACAAACCTGCCCACGTAGTAAGACACCAGATACTCGCTATGCTAAACTGAGGATCTCCTCAGGTCTTCTAAGAACGAAGTCCGGCTTCTGGGAGTTCAGCCTTACGTACCCCCACAGGGCGAGGGCTGTCTTGGTTCCTGCCCCTTTCCCGGCGAGTATGTCCGCCTCGGTATCACCTATCATCACAGCCTCTGAGGGTTCCTCACCCAGGACCTCGAGCGTTCTTATCACGGGCAGGGGGGAGGGCTTCTTCTCGGGGTAAGTGTCCCCACCTACAACCAGGTCGAAGAACTCCAGTATCCCTACCCGCCTCAGGATCTCTCTGGAGAGTTCCTCCAGCTTGTTGGAGACTATAACGACCTTCTTGCCAGCGCCTTTGAGTTCTCTTAGGACCCTCTCCAGGCCGGGGTACACCTTCGTGTGGACCACAGGGTTGGCGAGGTAATGCCTTCTGAATATATGTACGTACTCCTCCCTGAACTCGTCTCCCAGAACCCGCTCCAATAGTGCCTTTACACCCCCACCTACGAACTCCCTTACGTCTTTCGGCATCCTGTCTGACTTACCTATCTCCTCGAGGGTGAGCCTTAAGGATAGGGCTATGTCCTCGGCTGAATCTATAACCGTCCCGTCAAGGTCGAAGAGGAATACCCTCATGCACAGTTCTTCCTCTTGAGGTAGGAGGTAACGTCCTCCTCCCTGTAAGCTCCTGTTTTGACGAAGTCTATAACGCAGACCAGCTGGTTCGGGTAGAGGTACCCGGGTATCCTAAGAATTATGTTCCCCTCCTTGTCGTAGAAGATAAGGTAGGGGAAGGAAAGGGCCTTTAAGGTCCTGGCAAGGTCGTTCTCTGAGGTCTCTATTATCTTTCCGCCGAAGTTCGCCCTGACGGGGGTATAGCTCTCGTAGAGGATCCTGAAGAGGTCTATGTCCTTGAGTGCCTCTTGGAGGGCCTTCTCAGTTTCTATGTCCTTGTTGAGCTGTTTGCAGTATATACAGCTCTTGCTCTCAACTATCAGGAGGGCGTAATCCTTCTTAGGGATTATGACCTTCTTTGGAGCTTCCGCACTGTCCGCTGTCCTTACCGGCACCTCGGCCTTGTCCTGGGATCCACAGGATAGTACCCAGACAACCGCAAGCAAAATTAGGAGAAGGGGTCTCATCACCATACCAGACTAAAAATATAAAACAAGGGTGGGTTTACCTCAACCGATCCAGGACATCTTTTATCCTGTTTATCCCCTCTATTAGCCTCTCTATAGGCAGGGCGTAGGATATCCTTAGGTATCCCTCCACACCGAAGGCGGACCCGGGAACGCAGGCGACCCTGCCTTCTTCTATCAGGACCTCGGCGAGCCTCACGTCTCCACCAACCTCCTTCGAGTATACAGAGAAGTTGGGGAAAAGGTAGAAGGAACCACCAGGCCTGACCACAGAAACCCCGGGCAGGGAGGAGATCAGATCCAGGGCCCTTTCCCTCCTCCTCCTGAATTCGGAGACCATCTTCTCGACGAACCTATCAGCTTCAGGGTTCTTGAGGGCTTCGAGGGCACCGTACTGGGCGAAGGTGGTGACGTTCGAAACGGTCTGGCTGTTCAGGTTGGCTATTACCTTGGCGAACTTTTCGGGACAGGCGACGTATCCAACCCTCCACCCGGTCATAGAGAAGGTCTTTGAGAAGGAGTTCACAGTGAAGGTTATGCTCTTCACCTCCTCCGAAAAGGAGGCGACGCTAACGTGCCTACCTTCGTAGACGAACTTCTCGTAGCACTCGTCCGACACTATGAGTATGTTCCTCTCGACGCAAAGCTCCGCAATTCTTCTCAGCTCCTCCTCCGGGTAGACGGCACCCGTCGGGTTGTTAGGCGAGTTGAGTATGAGGACCTTGGTCCTTTCGGTTACGTATCTTTCAACCAGGCCAGCCCTCAGGATAAAGCCCTCCTCCTCACTCAGGGGGATCTCGACGGGAACACCGCCGAGGATGGTAACCTGCTCGGGGTAGGTTACCCAGTAAGGGGAGGGTATTAGGACCTCGTCCCCCTCGTCCAGGACCGCGGTAAGGATCAGGAAAAGGACCATCTTGGATCCTGTGGAGACCACGATCTCCGAGGGTTTGTACTCGACTCCGTTCTCTTTCAGGAGCTTTTCCGCTATCGCTTCTCTCAGCTCAGGTATACCCGCTGAGGGTGCGTACTTGGTCTTCCCTTCTTTGAGAGCCTTCTCGCAGGCTTCCTTTATGAAGTCCGGTGTGTCGAGGTCTGGTTCTCCAGCACCGAAGCCGATAACGTCTACTCCTTTGCTCCTTAGATCTTTGGCTTTGGCTGTTATGGTGAGGGTTGCTGAGGGCTTTAGCTTGGCTACCCTTCTGGATAACATAGGGAAATTATAGCCTACACGAGGCCTTCCTTCACGAGAAGCTCAGCTATCTGGACAGCGTTCGTCGCAGCCCCCTTCCTTATATTGTCCGCAACCACCCACATGGCAAGTCCCGGATTGAAGGTAAGATCTTTCCTTATCCTCCCGACGAAGACCTCGTCCCTCCCTTGAACGTCTACAGCCAAAGGATAGATATCCCTCT
>WFOY01000037.1 GCA_015487835.1 Aquificaceae bacterium | reverse complement strand
CTCTACAACAGGGCCTCCGCCGACGCCAAGGGAAGACCCTGGGACCCTGGAAGACCACTGCTAAGATGGGACCCTGAGAAGGGGAGATGGGTAGGAGACACGCCAGACACAGCAGCGACCGCCCCTCCCGAAAAGGGCATAGGCGCCTTTATCATGCTCCCTGAGGGAAGGGGCAGGCTCTTCGCAGCGAGGAGCTACGCCACCTTCAAGGACGGACCGCTCCCCGAACACTACGAACCCTACGAGTCTCCCGTCACCAACATCCTGCACCCACAGGTTCCCCACAACCCTGTGGCCAAGGTCTACAAGGCGGACATAGATCTCCTCGGAACACCCGACAAGTTCCCCTACGTAGCAACCACCTACAGGCTTACCGAGCACTTCCACTTCTGGACCAAACACATATACGGGACCTCCCACCTCGTACCTGTTATGTTCGTTGAGATACCAGAAGAACTCGCCAAGGAGAAGGGTATCCAGAACGGAGACATTGTCAGGGTTGTTACAGCCAGGGCGTCCATAGAGGCCGTGGCTCTGGTCACCAAGCGTATAAAGCCCCTGAAGGTCGCAGGGAAGACGGTTTACACCATCGGGATACCTATCCACTGGGGCTTCGAGGGGCTCGTAAAGGGTGCTATCGCCAACTTCATAACCCCCAACGTCTGGGACCCCAACTCGAGGACGCCCGAGTTCAAGGGCTTCCTTGCCAACATTGAGAAGGTGAGAGCTTAAGGAGGGGTGAACCATGAGCACACTTACAACAGGTGGAACCGTAGGGCTCGGTATCAAGAGGATCTCAGCCTCAAAGGAACCGGATACGACCACCAAGCAGTATCCTCCCCTGGCCATACTAGTGGACATATCATCCTGCATAGGCTGCAAAGCCTGCGAGGCCGCCTGCCAACAGTGGCACGACCTCACACCACCGATAATGACACCGGAGGAGGTCGTTCAGAGGAGGATAGCGGGCTACCAGTCCCACCCGGACCTCAGACACGATCTCTTCATGCTCATGAAGTTTAACGAGGGTGAGACCCATAAAGGCTTCACCTGGTTCATAACCAAGTACCAGTGCATGCACTGTGCGGAGCCAGGGTGCCTGATCGCCTGCCCCGCCCCTGGGGCGGTTATCCAGTACCAGAACGGTATAGTGGACTTCGATCACTCCAAGTGCATAGGCTGTAAGATGTGCCTCGTAGGCTGTCCCTTCGACGTGCCAAGATACGACGCCAACAACAAACCCTGGAAGTGTAACTTCTGTGTGGACAGGGTGGCGGCTGGTCTTGAGCCCGCCTGCGTAAAGACCTGTCCGACCCAGTGTCTCACCTACGGTTTCAAGGAGGACATGGTAGAGAAAGGTAAGAAGATAGTGGAACAGCTCAAGAAACGTGGATACCCGAACGCTACCCTGTACGATCCCGCTGGGGTCGGTGGTACAGGCTACATCTACGTCCTGCCCCATGGGGACAAGGTCAAGGAGTACGGACTCCCCGAGAACCCCAGAGTTGACGCCTCCATAGGGCTTTGGAAGGGACCTCTCAAGGTCCTGGGAAGCATAGCGATCTGGGGTGCTCTGATCGGAGCCTTCCTCCAGCTCATCCTCTGGGGACCCATAAAGGTCTTCGGAGGCAAAGAAGAAGAGAAGGAGGGTTAAGCCATGGACATAGAGAGGTTCTCAGGTACGGACAGGGTGCTCCACTGGGTGACCGCCCTCGCCTTCCTTTACTGCATGCTCTCGGGGATAGGCATAGCCTACCCCAAGTTTCACTGGATGCTGACGCTCCTCGGTGGTGGTGAGTTCGCCCGCTGGCTTCACCCCTGGGCCGGGGTGGTCTTCTCCATAGGAGCTATCCTCATGATCCTGAAGTGGGCAAGGGATATGGTCATGAGGGGTGAGGACTGGGCCTGGCTTGGAAGGATAAAGGCCTACATCTCTGGCAGGCACGAGGAACTCCCCGAGGTGGGTAAGTTCAACGGGGGTCAAAAACTCTACGCCTGGATAGTATTCCTGAGCGCCATAGTCTTCTTCCTCACGGGTATAGCCATGTGGTTCCCCGAGAACTTCAGCATGGGACTCGTCAGGTGGTCTGTAGTGATCCACGAGATAGCCTTCATAGTGGCGACGGCCTTCACGGTCATACACATATACATGGGTACCATAGGAGTGCCCGGATCCATATGGGGCATGATAGGGGGCAAGGTGTCCGAGACCTGGGCTAAGTTCCACCATCCCAAGTGGTACAGAGAGGTAAGGGGCGAATGAACATATTCAAACAGAAGGAGAGAGAGTTCGCCCTAAAGAGGATACCTACTCTGAAGGAGAGGTTTCCCGAGGCGAAGCAGATCTTAGAGTTCCTGGAGTGCATCTTAGAGTACCACAACAGGGTCATAGAGGACCTCTCCGACAGGGATATAAGCATCGACCTCTCCTCCGCTGAGGCCAGGATAGAGAAGGGGAAGCCCGCCCTGAAGCTGAAGGATATGGACCTAAGACCCTACCTTCCCTACCTGAGGGAGATACTGACCAAGGCTTCGGACTGTGGCACTGAGAACATAAGGGAGGGGGCCAGGTTTCTCTTAGATCAGCCCGAGGAGGAGGTCCTCTCCTTGATCGGTTACTTCTTAGAGAACCAGATGGCTGACGACGTCTCCAGGATGATCTTCACCGCCTGGATCCAACCGATCCTTTACTCGATCGCTGACAGGATATCCTTCAACAGGGATCAGTGGCTAAAAAACTTCTGTCCTGTGTGTGGCTTCAAGCCCTCCGTGTCCTTCATCATGGATTCAGAAGAGGGGGAGGGGGTCCGCTTTTTACGCTGTTCCCTCTGCCTTACGGACTGGATATACGTGAGGACCAAGTGTGTGAACTGTGGGAACGTAGAGGACGACAAGATGGACTACTTCGTTGAGAAGAGTATGGAGTACATCCAGGTCCAGGTGTGCCAGAAGTGCAAGCACTACATAAAGATAGTGGACCTCAGAAAGGACGGTCTCGCCGTCCCCGATCTGGAGGACGTTGCCTCCGTCGCCCTCGACCTTTGGGCAGAGGAGAGGGATTACACCAAGATAGAGAAGAACCTGTTCGGTTTTTAGAATGAGGCGAAGGGAGTTCCTGAGAACCGTCCTGCTTCTACCCCTGGTATGGGCGGGGGCCAAGATGGATGTGAGGGTGAAGGGGTGCTCCATAAGGACCGATAGGCTCTACAGGGTAGAACCCTACCGGGGACTCTTCCAGTGGGTAAAGGAGGAAGGCGGAGGTATATACTCGGTGGGTATGATGTCGGTTCTCGCTGCCCTCAGCTACCCCCTCTACTCCATAAGGGTGAAGCCCGTCGGGACCGTCCTCGAGTTTGACGACAACCTGGCGGTGGTCGAGGCTGGGAAGAGGATAGCCACCTTCCCCACACCCCTATCGGGAGAGATAGTGGAGATCAACGAGGAGGTGGTGAAGGACCCCGAGATCGTGAACAGGAAACCCTACACAAGCTGGATAGCTAAGATAAGGTCAACCAACCCCGAGGACCTTAAAAAGCTGAGGCGTGCTGAGGAGATAGTAAAAGAGGTGGAGACCTTCATAGTGGATGAGGACGTGGACTGTTCTATAGTTAAAGAGTAGGGAGAGGTTGGCAGGCTGGTGCCGCCCCGGGACTTCAAATCCCGCGGGAGGTCCCGCGAGGGGTCTCCGGAGGGTTCGATTCCCTCCCTCTCCCGCCAAAGGAGACTATGAGGAGGATATACTTAGACAACGCGGCCACCACACCCCTACTTCCCGAGGTGAGGGAGTTCCTCTGTAAGACCTTGGAGGTCTTCGGGAACCCCTCCAGCCCCCACGCCTTAGGGGAGGAGTCGAGGGAGCTTCTGGAGATAGCCAGGGAGAACGTGGCCAGCATCTTAGGGGTTCAGCCAGAGAACATCGTCTTCAACTCCTGTGCCACCGAGGGTAACAACACGGTGATACTCGGGTCCGTGGGCGAGAGGTGTGAGGGGAACGTAGTCATATCCTCTATAGAACACAAATCCGTTTCAAGGCCAGCACACCACCTCGTGAGGAGAGGTATAGAGGTCAGAGAGGTCAGGGTCTCAAGACATGGCGTAGTTGATCTGGACCATCTGAGGGAACTCATAGATGAGAGGACCCTTCTTGTCTCCGTTATGTACGTCAGCAACGAGTTCGGGACAGTTCAACCTGTGGAGGAGATAGCGAGGATATGCGAGGAGAAGGAGGTGCCCTTCCACACGGACGCGGTCCAGGCTGTAGGTAAGGTACACATGAACCTGGAAGGTGTATCCTTCGCCACCTTCTCGGGCCACAAGTTTCACGCTCCAAAGGGTGTGGGCTTCCTCTACATGAGGGATCCTGTGGAACCTCTGCTTTACGGGGGTGGACAGGAGCGGGGTCTGAGGAGCGGAACGGAGAACCTGCACGGCATACTCGCCATGTCCAAAGCCCTCGAGGTGATCTGCGAGGACCTTGAGGCGAACATAAAGAAGTTACAGTCTCTCAGGGACCGCTTTGAGGATCTGATCCTCGAGGCTATACCGGACGCCGAGATCGTAGGGAGGCGATCTGAGAGGAGCCCTGCCATATCTACGGTTATATTCCCTAAGTTCACAGGCTGGGAGATCGTGAGGAGGATCTCCGAGAAGGGGGTGATGTGCTCCTCAGGGTCGGCCTGCTCCTCGGGGGAGGTCCTGCCCAACCCCCACCTTCTCGCCATGGGCTACACCCCTGAGGAGCACATC
>WFOY01000036.1 GCA_015487835.1 Aquificaceae bacterium | reverse complement strand
TCCTTATCCAGTAGTTGTACCTTCCAGACTCCTTGAAGCCCAGCTTTCTGTAAAACTCTATGGCCCTGAAGTTCTCGTCCCCCACCCAGAGCTCTACGGTATCCAGCCCCTTCTCCTTGAAATAGGCTATTACCCTATCCATAAGGGACCTCCCTATTCCCATGCCTCTGTACTCGGGCAGGACCACTATCTCGTGGACAGCCCCCACCTTCTTGCTTGACCTCTTGCTGAACCAGTTGGCGTCCCCTGCCACGAAGCCAACCTTTTTCCCCTCTACCTCAGCCACGAATATGCCCTCCGGATCCCTCCTCCAGATCCACTCCATGTAGGCCTTCACGTCCTCGGGGTGAGTGTAGGAGTACTCCTCAAGCCCCCTGTAACCTTCCAGGTATATCTCGCCGAGGTCCTTGAGGTCCTCCCTCTTGGGTCTGATCACTGTGAAGTTGACCTTCGCCTCTCCCATCACAGATCGTTCACCTTCCTGATCTTAACGTCGGAGGGTAGATCAAGGGTGAACAGACCTGGTGAGGGGTTGAAGTTCTTCTGGATATCTATGAACTCGATGATCGTTTCGGTCTTCTCCTTATCTACGACCCTTATCCTGAGAACCTCAAGGTCTGGGTTGATCTCTACGAAGACCCTCTCTATGTTCTCGTCCTCAGCCTTGGGTTTTAGTATTACCACCTTTATGTCCCCCTTCTCGATCTCACCCACGGGGTCGAAGACAGCACTTAAGGGTCTCGAGAAGAAGAAGAGGGACTCCACAACTGGGGATGTGTTGTTCTCCACCGAGTCCACTATGGCCTCTTTGTCCTCCTGGTTGTAGATCACGATCCTCTCCCCGTCGGAGACCATTATGACCCTGTCGGGATAGGTGTACTCTATCCTGAACTTCCCACCCTTCGCAGCGTAGAAGTACCCCTTGCTCACATCCGGCTTTGGATACCAGGAGTACCTGGTCTTCTGGAGGAAGACCACCTTGACGGTTCTCACGGCCTTTAGCTTCTCCTCCAGGTCCTGGAAGGTCCCCCCGAGGGCTACGCTAAAGGAAAGTAGCACCAGCAGGAAAACACCCATCAGCTTTAATTTAAGTATATCTAAAGTTTGTGGAACCTGCGGATGAAAGAGGACACCACGTCGAACCACATGGCGACCTTGTCCCAGTCTATGGCCTCGTAGGTGTCGTAGAAAGTGTGCCTGAGGGTGAAGGGGTTGGAGGTCAGGAAGAGGGTCTGGACGCCCTTCTCCTTGAAGGGTATGTGGTCGCTCCTCGCCCTCCTGCTCTCCCTGAAGGGTATGTCTATCTTGAGGTCTCTAAGGTGCCTGTAGAACTTCTCCATTATCTGGTCCCCGTTGTAACCTGCGGAGTCCCTGTATATGACTGCTGGGTTTATCCAGCCAACAGAGTCGAGGGTTATGGCGTAGAAGGTGTGCTTTAGGTTCTTTACGTGGTGCTTCGCACCTTGAAGGCCCATCTCCTCACAGTCGGTTATCAGAAACCTGACCCTGTGGGGGAAGGAGTAGGTCTCCTTCAGTTCCTTGGCTATCATTAGGAGGAGGGCTACCGAGAGGGCGTTGTCTATTGCTCCCTTTACGAAGGGTTTTGAGTCTATGTGGGCTATTAGGTAGAGGAAGGGTCCTTTGCCTATATCGAAGTAGATGTTCCTTCCAGTAACCCTCGTCCTCTTCACCCTTGAGTATAGGGTCACCCTCTTCCCGAGGAGGTCTTTCGCAGGACCCCGTTCCATGGAGAGGGCTATTACCTTCTCCCCGTTCAGGGTCCCAAAGAAGGGAGAGTCCAGATCATCTAAGTAGAATATGACCGCGGTAGCTCCCCTTTCCTTCAGTCTCCTTGCCTTCTCGGACTCCCTCTCACCCCCTATCCTGGCTAAGGCTATCTTGCCCTCCACATCCTCGTCCTCACCCGCCACTATACCCTCCATCTCACCCCAGGTGCTCCCGAGGAGTGGGTAAGCCTTAAGCTCCCCTCCGTCGGTCCTGACCCTACCCTCAACGGGTACGTTTACGTCCACCTGGAAGGTCTCCTCTGTGAAGGGTAACTTTATCTGTCTCGCTATAAACCTCTTCACTAAGTCCTGGGCCTCCCTTATCCCCTCCGACCCGCTCAGCCTGTTTCTGTCCGCGAGGAAGCGGGTGAGGTCCTTAAGCTCCTCTAAGTTATCACTCCTCATAGACAGGCGTAAGCCAGCTCTTGTAACGCTCTATCCTGCCCCTGACTGCGTTGAAGTAGATCTCCTGGAGCTGGCGCGTGGTCTCCCCTATCTTTCCGTTCCCCACCTTCCTGTTGTCCACCTCTATGACGGGGGTCACCTCGGCTGCGGTTCCCGTGAGGAATATCTCGTCCGCAACGTAGAGCTCGCTCCTGGCGACGGGCCTCTCCTCAACGGTGACCACGAGGTCGTTCTTCAGCAGGTTTATGACGGCCCTCCTCGTTATGCCTTCGAGTATGTGGTCGCTGTAGGAGGGTGTTATGGCCCTTCCCTCCCTTATGAGAAATATGTTCTCCCCTGAACCTTCGGCCACGAACCCCTGGGAGTTGAGCATGAGGGCCTCGTCGTACCCAGCCATCAGGGCCTCCGTCTTGGCGAGGGCGCTGTTTATGTAAGCACCCGCCACCTTCCACCTGGAGGGTATCGAGTTGTCGTCGTTTCTCCTCCAGGAGGAGACCTTGACCCTTATGCCCTTTGAGGTGTCTAGATACCTCCCGAAGTGGTAGGTGTATATGGCTATCTCGGGTGTGTAGCCTATGAGCTTGGGTGTGAGGGCAAGGTCCTTGAAGTAAACTATCGGTCTTATGTAGACGTCCTCCCTTATCTCGTTCTTCCTGAGGAGATCCTTGGTTATCTCCACAAGGTCCTCCACCGTGTAGGGAAGGTCCATAAAGAGGGCCTTTGCGTTCCTAAGGAGCCTCTCGTAGTGTTCCCTCGCAAAGAGTATGTAGAGCTGTTTTTCCTTTTCGTTCCAGTAGGCTCTAAGGCCTTCAAAGATCGCAGTCCCGTAGTGAAAGGAGTTTGTCTTTATGTTTATGTTCGCTTCCTCTATGGGAACGAACCTCCCCTCGAAGAAGGCGTATTCCATAGGCAAAGATTTTAACACAAAACCTGTGCTATAATACCTGACCGTTATGCCCAAGCTCTCCCCGAGGGACATAAGGAGGAAGATCCAGGGTATAAAGAACACGAGAAGGATAACGAACGCCATGAAGGTGGTATCGGCTGCCAAGCTGAGACGTGCCCAGGAACTCCTCTACTCCTCAAGACCTTACTCGGATAAGCTCTACGAACTCGTGAGGGACCTGGCGGGTCACGTAGACAGGGAGTCCCACCCCCTCCTCCAGGAGAGGGAGGAGAGGAACGTGGACCTGATCCTAGTCACTGCTGACAGGGGTTTGGCGGGTGCCTTCAACTCAAACATCATAAGGGAGGCGGAGAGGTTCATAGAGGACAAAGCGTCTAAGGGATCGTCGGTGAACCTTATCCTGATAGGGAGGAAGGGTTACCAGTACTTTTCCAAGAGGGGTCACAGCATAGTGAAGGGTTACGACGAGGTATTCAGGAAGGAGGTTAACTTCGGGGTCGCCAAGGAGGTCTCCGAGATAGTGAGGGAGAGGTTCACGGAAGGTGAGACGGACGCGGTTTACCTACTGAACAACGAGATGATAACGAGGGCTACCTACAGACCAGTTCTTAGGAAGTTTCTCCCCTTCGAGCTTCCCTACGAGGAGGCGAAGGATACTTTCAGCGTTTACACCTTCGAAGTGGATGAGTCCGAGTTCATGAACCACTTACTCAACCTATACCTCAACTACCAACTCTACAGGGCTATGGTGGAGTCCAACGCTGCGGAGCACTTCGCCCGTATGGTAGCCATGGACAACGCCACCAAGAACGCTGACGACCTCATAAAGCAGTGGACCTTGATATTCAACAAGGCGAGGCAGGAGTCGATAACCCTCGAGCTTATGGACATAGTGGGGGCCGCAGAGGCTATGAGATAATTAAGCAGGAGGTTTCAGCATGGCTGAGAAGCTGGTAGGAAGGATAGTCCAGGTCATAGGTCCCGTGGTGGACGTGGAG
>WFOY01000035.1 GCA_015487835.1 Aquificaceae bacterium | reverse complement strand
GTCCATGAGGACCTCCTTGAGAGCTTCCCTTGAGTTTGCTGGATCCATCTGGTATCCCCTCCTGTCACCGAAGGAGGGCGCGCTCTCCGCAGCTTCCCTGAAGGGTCCGTAGAAGGAGGAGGCGAACTTGGCGGAGTAGCTCATTATGGGAACGTGTTTGAAACCTGCCTCATCCAAAGCTTCCCTTATGGCCCTCACCATACCGTCCATCATACCCGAGGGGGCTACCATGTCCGATCCGTTCTCCGCGTGGGAGACCACCTGTTTTTTGAGGTTCTCTAAGGTGGCGTCGTTGTCTACTTCTCCGTTTTTCACAACACCGCAGTGTCCGTGGGTCGTGTACTCGCAAAAGCAGACGTCCGTTATAACGTATATGTCGGGAACTTCTCTCTTTATAACCCTCAAAGCCCTCTGGATTATACCCTCCTCGCTCCAGGTGTCCGAACCCACCTCGTCCTTGTGATCTGGTATGCCGAAGAGTATGATCGCAGGTATGCCGAGGTCCCTCGCCTCCTTCACCGCGTCCGCCACCCTGTCCACCGAGTATCTGAAGACGCCGGGCATGGAGGGGACCTCCTCCACTACCCCCTCGCCGTGCCTCACGAAGATGGGGTATATGAGGTCGTCGAGGGAGATCTTGGTCTCCCTTACGAGTCTCCTTATGTTCTCGTTTCTCCTCAGGCGCCTCGGTCTTGAGAAGGGGAAGTTCGACACCTGCATAGTTCTATTCTATCAGTCCATCCACCTGAGGACCACGTTTATGCTCACCCTACCGCGAGACCTCGCCATGAACACGACCTCGTTCCCAGGGTCAAGGGCGACCGCCCTCTCGAAGTAGTGGTGAGCCTCTCCCCTCCTTCCCATGTGGATGAGGACCACACCCAGCGTGGCATAGACCCTGGCCCTCCAAAGGGGAGACGGTGCGTGTCTCAGAGCTATTAAGAGCCTATCGTAAGATCTCCCGTAGTGGCCGCACATTCCCTCCGCAACGCCGATCCAGTAGAGGGCGGAGAAGTTACCGGGATCTATCCTGAGGGCCTTCTCGAACATGTGGATGGCCTTGCCACACCTTCCCCTCCTGAGGAACCTCTTACCGTTCTCGACCAGCCTGTGGGAGGCCACATGCCTGCCTGGGGGTCCGTGGTCCCTGTGGACGTGGTGCTTCGGGGGAGGAGGCTTGCTGACATAAACGACTTCTGTGCAGGAGAAGGAGAGTATTAGGATCACCGTCAGGAAAAGGATCCCAACCACAAGGTATAATTATAGGTATGAGTGCCCTGCTTGTGTTCGACGAGAGGGGAAACCTGCTGGAGAGGACCTCGGACCCCAAGGAGATAGCGGGTAAGCTCTCCGAGATAGGGGTCCTCTTCGAGAGGTGGGATCCTAAAAAACCTCTGTCCGAGGACGCGGGGGAGGATGAGGTCCTTGAGGCCTTCAGGGAGGACATACAGAGACTTATGGACAGGTTCGGCTTCAGGTCCTGTGACGTTGTGGCCCTCACCCCTGACGATCCGAGGAAGGAGGATCTTAGGAAAAAGTTCCTCGACGAACACACCCACACGGACTTTGAGGTCAGGTACTTCGTTTACGGTGACGGTGTCTTTTACCTTCACCCTAACGATAAAGTTTACGTAGTCCACTGTGAGGGTGGAGACCTGATCAGCGTCCCCCCCAACACGCCACACTGGTTCGATATGGGTGAGAACCCCAACTTCAAGTGTATAAGACTGTTCACCACAGAGGAGGGCTGGGTGGCCCACTATACTGGTTCGGACATAGCCGACCGCTTCCCTAAATACGAGGGGATACTCCAGCTTGGTTAGGGCTGTTCTGACCGATATAGAGGGAACCACCTCCTCAATAGCCTTCGTGAAGGAGGTTCTGTTTCCGTACTCTAAGGCCAAGATCCCCCAGTTCATAAAGGAGAGGCAAGAGGACCCCCAGGTAAGCAGGCTGATCGAAGAGATTAGGGTGATAAGCGGCCAGAACCTGGACCTTCAGGGGGTAATAGACACCCTGATAAGGTGGGTGGAAGAGGACAGGAAGGTGGCTCCCCTCAAAGAGATCCAGGGTATGATATGGGAGGAGGGCTACAGGAGAGGTGAACTTAAGGGTCACGTGTACGAGGACGCCTACGAGAGACTGAAGGAGTGGCACAAGAAGGGCATACCTGTGTACGTTTACTCCTCAGGGTCCGTTCACGCCCAGAGGCTCCTCTTCTCCCACACCCAGTTCGGGGACATAACCCATCTGTTCTCAGGTTTCTTCGACACGAGGGTCGGAGGCAAGAAGATCGAGAGTTCCTACAGAAAGATAGCCAAGAAGGTGGGCCTAACTCCTGAGGACATCCTCTTCCTATCCGACAACCCGGATGAGTTAGAGGCAGCCCACAAGGCAGGTATGAAGGTCATCAGGGTCGCGAGGGAAGGTGAGAACGAGATGATCGATGGGTTCCCGCACCCCCAGGTGAGAAGTTTTAAAGAGATCCCGGACCTGGAGGACCTGTGAGGCTTGTACTGATCCTCCTTCTTGTGGGGACCGTTTTCGGTGGAGAGGTCAAAAACCTGGTATTTATGGTTGGAGACGGCATGGGCATCCCTATCATTACGATCACCAGGGAGAGGTTCAGCAGGCTTGCGATCGACGATCTCCCGGCTACAGCTCTGATCGTGACCAGGCCCTTGGGAGGCGGTATCCCCGACAGCGCCTCCTCGATGACCGCCTACATGACCGGGGAGAAGGTGGGAAGGGGCGCGATATCCTACAAGGACGGGAAGCCCTTAACCACTATACTCGAGATGGCAGAGGAGAAGGGAAAGTGCACAGGCATAGTCACGAACACAAGGGTGACCCACGCCACACCCGCAGCCGCTTACGCCCACGTCCCCGACAGACACATGGAGGAGGAGATAGGAAGGTTCCTCTTACCCTCGGTGAACCCGAGGATAGAGGACGGTGTGGAGGTGATCATCGGAGGAGGTAAGAGGAAGCTGGAGAGGATCCTGGGATCCCTTGAGAAGGAGGGCTACAGGGTGACCGGATCCTTAGAGGAACTGAGACCCGGGCTGGGGAAGGTGATCGTACTCCTTGCCGAGGACCACCTCGGGTTCGGGGCACCGCTTCCGCTTATGGTTGAGAGTGCCTTGAACGTCCTGAGAGGGTGCGAAAAAGGTTTCGTCCTCATAGTGGAGGGAGGGCTCATAGACATAGCCCTCCACAGGAGGGACCTAGAGGCCGCCATCAGGGAGACTTACATATTCGACAGGGCTGTGAAAAAGGTCCTCGAGATGGTGGAACTGGATGATACCCTGATCGTAGTTACCGCGGACCACGGACACGCGGTCCTCGACACCCGCCTCTTCAGGACAGCCCTCGGTCTCCACACCTCGGAGGACGTGGTCCTAAAGGCGGTAGGGAAAGGATCCGAACGCTTCAGGGGAACCCTCGAGAACGTGGATGTTTTTCATATACTCAAAACTATCCTTGGGTTTTAGATTATTCCCTGAATGGTCCTTAAGGTGAACGGAAGGGCTTACAGGGTCGAGGAGGATCCGGACACACCCCTCCTCTGGGTGATCAGGGAGACCTTAAGGATCACTGGAACCAAGTTCGGTTGTCTGAAGGGGATCTGCGGGACATGCACGGTCCTCGTAGATGGGGATCCGGTAAGGTCCTGCATAACCCCCCTCTCCGCTGTCCTCGGCAAGGAGGTGACGACTGTAGAAGGTATACCCGAGGACCACCCGGTGAAGAGGGCTTGGAAGGAGGTAGGCGTTCCCCAGTGCGGATACTGCCAGAGCGGTCAGATAGTCACAGCCTACGCCCTCATAGAGAAGAACCCAGACCCTTCGGAGGAGGAGATAGTGAGCCACATGAACGGGAACCTATGCAGGTGCGGGACCTACCCGAGGATCTTAAGAGCTGTGAAGAGGGCTTCGGAGCTGAGGAGGAAAAGATGATAACGAGGAGGGACTTCTTAAAGGCCGGTGTCCTCTCCCTTGTTGTGGCGACGGGTCCCGGTGGGATAAGCATACTGAAGGCTCAGGAACTCAGGAGGCACTCCCCGAACCTTTGGATAAACCTCTCCGAGGACAACTACCTGACGGTCCTCGTGAACAAGTCCGAGATGGGTCAAGGAGTATACACGGGGATAGCCCAACTCGTCGCGGAAGAACTCGACTTCCCCTGGGAGAGGGTGAGGGTGAGACCGGCACCAGCAGGCTGGGAGTACATAGACCCCTACATGGGCATACAGCTCACGGGAGGTAGCACGAGCATAAGGCACATGTTCGAGATAATGAGGGCAGCGGGAGCTGCTATGAGGGAGATGATCTTGGAGGGAGCCTCAAAGGTATGGAATGTTCCAAAAAAGAGGCTAAAGGCAGAACTCGGCTACGTTATTG
>WFOY01000034.1 GCA_015487835.1 Aquificaceae bacterium | reverse complement strand
TCTCAAGGTGTCCCCCGACAAGGTGAGGGAGGCGGTGAAGACCGCCTACAGGATAACCGAGGAGATCACTCGGTAGCGTAGCTGTGCAGCCCGGGGAAGTATAGGTTTATCGCAAAGAAGCATATGAGCACCGTTACGAACCCAGCGACCACCATCCAGGCCACCCTCTTACCTCTCCAGCCCATGAGCTGTCTCGCGTGAAGGTACGCCCCGAAGAAGAGCCACACTATAAGGGACCACACCTCCTTAGGGTCCCAGCTCCAGTAACCTCCCCAGGCCTCGTTGGCCCAGGCAGCGCCCAGTATTATGGAAGCGGTCCATATGGGGAAAACTATGGCTATGGCCTTGTAGGTGACCTCGTCGAGGACCTCCTTGGAGGGCAGGAACCTCCTCACCCTATCGTGCTTCTCAAAGTACTCCCTTACGAGGTATGCCACAGCGCCTCCGAAGGCGACTGTAAAGCCAGCGTACCCGGTGAAGGCTGTAACCACGTGTATGTAGAGCCAGTAGCTTCTCAGGGCGGGCATAAGCGGCTGGAGCTGGTGGGAAGCTTTAAATATGGCGAAGGCCGAGGTGAAGAATATAACGGGAAGAACGAAGGCACCTATGATCTTCAGGCCGTACTTCCTCTCTATGAGAAGGTATATAGAACCCGCTATAAAGCTCCAGAAAGTCAAGGCCTCGAAGAGGTTGCTCCAGGGCGGGTGGAATATGCCCATCTGGTAGCTCTCTATCGACCTCCTTATCATGCCAGTCAGGTTAAGGAGAAGACCTAAGGAGAGAACGCCCGTAGCTATGGACCCTATTATCCTGTCCCTCAGTATGGCGTGGGCTATGTAGACTATTGCACCAAGTCCGTACACCAGCATGGCGGACCTGTACCAGAAGACGTTCTCGAAGGGAAGCACCAGGGACATAAGGCCCGCCAGGACAACTCCAGCCACTGCAAACACAAGACCCAGTGGTACTCCTACCCTCCTTCTCTCTACAGCGACCTCTTTCATAGTCCCAATAATTTATTCCTTCTTCTCAGGTTTGACATCGATCTTGATCTCCACCGAGACGTCCCTGTGGACCCTGATCGTAACCGGGAATATGCCTATCTCCCTTATAGGGTGGGGGAAGACCACCATCTTCCTCTGGATCTCGATTCCTTTCTGCTTTAGGGCCTCAACCACGTCGGTGGCCGTAACGGATCCGAAGATCTTACCGCCCTCTCCCACCTGCTTGTAGATCTCGACCACCGTACCCTCCAGCTTCTTGGCCAGGTCCTGGGCCTTCTTCTTCTCCCTTTCTAGCTTTCTCCTCTTCTGGTTCAGGATCTCCTGTATGTGCCTGACGTTGCCCTCGGTCGCGGGGAGGGCGTAACCCCGTGGTATCAGGTAGTTGTTGGCAAAGCCGTCCTTGACCTCTATGATGTCGCCGAAGAAGCCGTAACCTTCAAGGTCTCTCGTGAGGATGACCTTCATCGGGACCACCTCCTTCAGACAACCACGTAGGGCAGTAGTGCCAGCTGGCGTGCCCTCTTTATCTGAACGGTGAGCCTCCTCTGGTGCTTGCTGCAAAGGTTCGTCTGCCTCCTCGACTTTATCCTCGCCCTCTCGGTCATGAACTGCCTCAGCTCCTCGTAGTTCTTGTAGTCAGGATCCCTTCCCTGTTCACAGAAGTAGCAGGTCTTCTTCTTGGCAGGTTTCTTTATGGCCATCTTTCCACCTCCTCAGAAGGGTATCTCGTCCTCCTCACCAAAGGCGGACTTGAGGTCCTCCTCTATGTCAGGGGTCTCCTTAGCTTCAGGTAGCTCCTCCTCCTCTATCTCCTCCAGTTTGGGCTTCCTTATTATCCTGACCGCCTCCGCTACCACCCTCACCTTGCTGTAGGTCTTGCCGTCAGACCCTGTCCACCTATCCTGGGACAGCCTACCCTCTATGACCACCATGTAACCTTTGGAGAGTTTTGTGGTGAGGTCCTCCGCAAGGTTTCCGTAAGCCTTCACGTCGAAGAAGTGGCTCTCCTCCTTCCACTCCTCCCCGGACCTGAACCTTCTGTTCCAGACTATCCCGAACTCGGTGACGGGTGTTCCCGAGGGTAGGTACCTTATGACCGGGTCCTTGGTAAGCCTGCCTATGAGGAGGACCTTATTTAGCACTCTTTATCACCTCGCTCTCCTTTATCTGGAAGATCAGCCACCTTATCACGTCCTCGTTTATCTTGAGCTGGAACTCAAGATCGTTGGGGAGTTGGGGGTTCTCGGTCCTGAACTGGACGAGGAAGTACCTACCGTGGTTGTAGTTATCGATCCTGTAAGCTAAGGTCTTGGTCCCCCAGTCCTGAAAGTGGAGGATCTCGCCCCCTTTGGACTCGATGAACTTCTTGATCTCCTCAGCCCGCTGCTTTACCTCCTCCTCCGTGAGGGTGGGCTTGAGAACGAAGACGGTCTCGTAAAACCTTACCGTCTTGTAGTGCCTGTTTCTCGGCATCCTTTCACCTCCCGGTCTTTCGGCCCCCTCCTTTCGGAGGGAGCGAGGCAGGTTAGATATTATAGCCTGAACTCACCTTCGATCAATCTACCGTAAAACCCCTCCGGAAGGAAGGCGTACCTGTGCATCTCCTCCGAGTATATCTTGGTCTGGACCTTTACCTCCCTCGCCGGCTGGCGGACTGGGTGCTTCTTGGAGGCTATCGAGTAGGTCCACCAGTAGCCTGCGTATATGGGAACCACGGAGGTGAACAGGTCCACTATGGGAAAGACCTTCCTGAGGCTCTTCTGGATCTTCACCACCATGTCCAGGTGGTAGTGGATGGACTCGGTCTGGGCTGTAAATATGCCGTCCTCCTTCAGAGCCCTGTGGACGAACCTGAAGAACTCCTCGGTGGTCAGAACGTGGGCAAAGCCCACTGGGTCCGTCGAGTCCACTATTATCACGTCGAACTCGGACTCGCAGTCCTGGACGTACTTGTAGCCGTCCTCGTTTATGACTATGGCCCTCGGGTCCTCGAAGGAACTGGATAGGGTTGGGAAGAACCTCTTGGAAACCTCTATGACTTCCTTATCTATGTCCACGAGGACAGCACGCTTGACACAGTCGTGCTTCAGAACCTCCCTGAGGGTTCCACCGTCGCCTCCACCTATGATCAAAACCGTCTCCGGGTTTGGGTGGGCGTGCATCGGTACCTGGGCCAGGAACTCGTGGTACATGAACTCGTACTTCTCGTCGAGCTGGACCACACCGTCGAGGACGAGGAGTTTCCCGAACTCCGGAGTCTCGAGTACCATTATCTCCTGGTACTCGCTCTTGCTCTCGTAGAGGACCTTGGAGACCGTGTAGCAGTGCCTCACAGGTGCGTAGGGATCACGCTCTATGAAGAAGACGTCCTTCATCGCTCAAGAACATTATACAGCCTGAGGACCTGATCCTGGGTTAGCTGGTGTGATCTCATGTTCGGGTCCAGACCCGCCTCCAGGAGGGCTTTCTTTGGAAACAGGTTACCTATCTTCTTCTTCCTGGACGAGAAAAGCCTGGTCAGGAACCTCTTGAACCTGTCCAGGTTAAGGTCTGGTGCTTTATCCTTCCTCCTTAGCCTTATCACCCCTGAGACGACCTTTGGCCTAGGGAGGAAGAACCTGGAGGGAACGCTCATCAGGTATTCGGTGTCGTAAAAGGTGTTCACGAAGAGGGTGATCCAGCCCGGCTGGGACTTCCCCACTATCTTTAGACCCACCTCCTTCTGAACCATGAGGACAGCGAGGGGGATGCAAGACCTATACCTTACCAGGTTCTCAATAATAAGGGAGGCCACGTTATAGGGAAGGTTCCCCGTAACCTTGAGGTCATCTCCTAAGGAGCAGAGGTCGAACCTGGTTGCGTCTGCTTGGATAACGGTGATCCTCTCGTCCTCTATCCGCTTCAGTGTCTCTACCATAACAGGGTCTATCTCTAAGACGTATATCTTCTCCAGGGGCCTCTCCAGGAGGACCCTCGTCAGGTTACCGGTCCCTCCCCCTATCTCCAGCACTTTGTCTCCTTCCGAGATACAGAGGAACTCCGCTATCCTGCTTAGAACACCCTTTGAGAGGAGTATGTGCTGTCCTAAGTCCTTCCTCAGCCTCACCTCTAAAAAGATACTTGCCTTCCAGTCAGGTGGAAGGTTTAGGTTAAAAGACATGAGGAGGAAGCTGATAAGCTTTCTGGCTCTCTTCACATCCACGGGGACCTTTGTCTGCTGTGCCCTGCCTGCCATGGTGGCCGCTGTGGCGGGTGGTTCTGCGGTTGCCTCCCTCGTATCCACCTTCCCCTGGCTAATACCCCTTTCGAGGAACAAGGAATGGATATTCCTGATCGCAGGGATCCTCATAATCCTCTCCGCCTACCTCACCTACAGACCCAGAAGCAGGGTGGCCTGCACCATAGCGGGTGAGGGCTGTGAGGTGGCGAGCAGGTTCTCGAAGGTGACCCTGTGGACCTCCGTTGCCATCTACACGGTAGGCCTCTTCTTCGCCTACCTGGCAGTCCCCCTGATGAGGTGGCTGGAGTCATGAGAAGGTATGCGCTTCTGCTTTTACTGATCCCCTCCCTATCCCTCGCCCACGAACCCATATTCGGTCTTGGGCCTGGCACCATATTCAAGGGTGGCGTCGGTGTAGAGACCGAGTACGAGAGGGGTGACAGGGAGGAGGGTATGGCAACCGAGGTCCTCTACGGTGTGACGGAGGACATCTCAACGACCTTCAGGATCTTCAACACGGCGGAGAGGACGTCTGCCCTCGCCCTCAGGGTCAAGTACAGGATCTGGAAGAGGTACATGCCCGGTAGGGTGGACGCCTTCTCTCTTATAGGGGGTGTCCTGAGGGACCTCGAGGGCAAGGTCACCCACGGGATCTTCGGTGCTGCGGTGGGTATGGAGTCGAGGAGGTGGTACTTCTTCGCCGATGCCAGAACGGCGGGAAAGCTTTTCATAGACGGGGCTGTAGGTATAAGACCCTGGCTCACCGAGTACCTGAAACCAGACCTCGTCCTCCTCTCGGAGGTGAACTACGAGCTTAAAGGGGGTTACAGAGCCCTGTTCCTATCACCCGCCTTCTTCTTCACCTACAGGAACATAGCCGTCAAGGGAGGTGTCCAGATACCCACCTACAGGAGCGAAAGGGCGAAGATCTTAAAGGTGAGAAGCAGGACCGCCCTATCCGTTGAGGTCCACTTTTAGGAGGTGGAAAGGATGAGGAGACTTTTGGTGGCACTTCTGATAGCGGGCTTCTGCTTCGGGACGGAGATAGTGATGAGGGTGGACGGCCTCGCCTGTGCCTTCTGTGCTTACGGACTGGAGAAGAAGCTGAAGAAGCTCGAAGGCGTGGAAAGTGTAGATATAAGTCTGAACAGGGGCCTCGTCAGGATAAAGCTAAAGGAAGGCTACACCTTAGAGGAGGAAAAGCTCAGGAAGATAGTAAAAGAGTCAGGCTTCGTCCTCAGAAGGATAGAGGTGAGAAGGCCTTGACTTTTTTCTCTCCTGGGTTTACATTATACCCATAGGGGGTATGGGTAAATGGACGGCTTCATCTGTCCCACCTGTGGTTGCTCGCTGATAAGACTCGGTATAGACCCGAAGAGTTCACCCAAGGCCGAGTTCAAGGGCAAGGTTTACCACTTCTGCTGTGAGGAGTGCAAGGAGATCTTTCTTCAAGACCCTGAGAGGTTCCTCGAAGAAGTAAAGGACCTCTTCGTCTGCCCCGTGTGCCTGGGGGAAAAGCACGTGAGCGTCGGTGTGGAAAAGACCTGGAACGGTATGACCCTGACCTTCTGCAGATGTCCCCACTGCTTCAGCGAGTTCACCAAGAACCCCGATTACTACATGAGGAGGCTTGAAGGAAAGGAGCCTCTCAAGGGCCCCTTCAGTCAGATCTCGGGCTGCCATTAGGGGGAAGGCCATGGAAAAGTGCGACCTCTACCTTCCCGAAAAGAGCGTGGAGGAGATACTCCTTAGGCTCTCCCGCATAGAGGGCCAGATAAGGGGTCTCCAGAGGATGGTGAAGGAGAGGAGGAGCTGTGACGAGATCCTCATCCAGATAGCTGCGGTGAGGTCAGCTCTGGGGAGCGTAGCCCTGAAGATCCTCGAGGACCACGTTGAGTCCTGCGTGAAGCCCGCACTGGAGATGGGAGACCTTAAGACACTGGAGGAC
>WFOY01000033.1 GCA_015487835.1 Aquificaceae bacterium | reverse complement strand
GGCTAAAAAGGTCGCGTTCAAGATCAGCGACCCTTACACGATCCATTTTGGGGGTGAGACCCTCGAGGGCTGGAGGCTGGACGAGGAGTGGGTTCTGGGTGAAGGCTTTAGGCTGAAGGGCTACGAGTACTTTGTAAACGGCGGAACATACTGCTACGAGGAGGAGGAGGCTTACGTGGTCACTCTGGCTTACAGGGGCAAGGAGATCACGCTTCTTGATTACTTCCACGAGGAGACGGACTGCGGTAGCCACTGAGGTGGTCCCATGGTTAGGAAGGCAAAGGTGAAGGACGCCCACGAGATATTCAGCCTCGTGAACGCACAGGCTGCTAAGGGCATACTTCTGCCGAGGAGCTTGAGCTCCATATACGACCACATAAGGGACTTCTGGGTCTATGAAGAAGGTGGTGAGATCTTAGGCTGTGCAGCCCTCCAGGTAGTCTGGGAGGACCTCGCCGAGATAAGGAGCCTCGCTGTAAAAGAGAACAGGAGGGGAGAGGGCATAGGTAGGGCTTTGGTCCTTGCCTGCCTGAAGGAGGCCAAAGACCTCGGTATCAGCAGGGTCTTTTCGCTCACCTACGCCAAGGACTTCTTTCTTAGGTTCGGGTTCAGGGAGGTGGAGAAGTCCGACCTTCCCCAGAAGATATGGTCCGACTGTGTAAACTGCCCCAAGTTCCCCGTGTGTGATGAGGTGGCGGTTATAATTGAGCTCCGGGATGTCTCCCCTGATCTCCTTGAGGAAGGTATCCAAGTGGATAGGCGGTGAGCAGATCCTGAAGGATATAGACCTGGACGTGTTCAAGGGTGAGTTCCTTAGCGTTGTAGGTCCCTCCGGGTCAGGAAAGAGCAGCCTTCTATACATAATGGGGCTCCTCGACAGACCCTCCTCGGGTGAGGTGTTCTTCGGAGGGTACAGGGTGGACTTCTCAGAGGACAGGGTTATCTCAGAACTGAGGAACAGAAGGATAGGTTTCGTCTTCCAGTTTCACTACTTAATACCGGAGCTGACAGCCCTCGAGAACGTTATGGTCCCCTTAATGAAGACCGTAAGCAGGGCAGAAGCTGAGAGGAGGGCGAAGGACCTCTTAAGCCTGTTCGGCCTGAAGGGGAAGGAGCACAGGAAACCCTACCAGCTCTCCGGAGGGGAACAGCAGAGGGTGGCGGTGGCAAGGGCGGTGGCGAACGACCCAGACGTCATCTTGGCCGACGAGCCAACCGGAAACTTAGACTCCCAGAACACGGAGGTGGTGATGGACCTCCTGATGGACCTGAAGAAGAGAGGGACTACCATAGTTATGGTCACCCACGACTTTAACCTGGCCAGCAGGGCGGACAGGATTGTGGAGATTGTGGACGGGAGGATAAGGTCATGAGGAGCTTCAGGGACTTTATGGCGGAGAAGGTAAGGGAGTACTACACCTCCGAGGGGGAGAAGATAGGTCCCTTCGGGGACTTCTTCACGGCTCCGGAGCTGGACAGGTCCTTTGGGAGGGCGATAGCCGAGTTCCTCCAACCTTACCTGAGATCCCTTGAGGGGCCTGCGATCCTTGAACTCGGAGCTGGCAGGGGCCTAATGGCCTACGATATCCTGAACTACTTCAAAGAGAAGGATCCAGAACTGTTCGGGAGGATAACCTATTACATATACGAGATAAGCGAACCTCTGAAAGAGACCCAGCGATCCGTCCTGGAGGGTATGCCCGTTGTATGGGTCGATAGCCTCGTTCCCATCGAGGGTGTGGTCGTGTCCAACGAGTTCTTCGACACACTCCCCGTCCACGTGGTAAAGGAGGGCAGGGAGCTCTACGTGAGCGACTCCGGGGAGGAGGTATGGGTAGAACTTAGAGACCCCAGGGTAGAGGAGTTTTTGAGAAGGATGGGTTACGAGAACCTAAAGCAGAGGGTGGAGGTCTGTTTAGACTGCGTAGATATGCTCCAAAAAATATCGGAGGTCCTGATCAGAGGTTACCACCTTCTCATAGATTACGGCTACACCTCAGAGGATATAGTTAGGTTCCCGGAGGGGACCGTGGTTGGGTATAAAAACCATAAGGTCTCGGGCGATATATACTCAGGTAGGATGGACCTCTCGGCCCAGGTGAACTTCTCCGCCCTTATAGAGTACGGGAGGGACTTCGGGCTGGAACCTGTCTTCCTCCAGACCCAGAGGGAGTTCCTGATGAGCGTTCCGGGTTTCCTTGAGGAACTTCAGAGACTTAGCTTTGAGGAGACGCCGGAGGCTGTGGAGAGGCTCTCCAGGATGAAAACCCTTCTCATCAGCATGGGAGATAGATTTAAGGTGCTCTTTCAGTCCAAGAGGTTGTAAAATAATACGGCGGAGGATAGGACCATGGAAGACATAGTGATAGGCGGTTACCTGGTCAAGGGGGACAGGTACTACACAAAGGACCACGAGTGGGCTCAGGTGAGAAACGGCAAGGTCACGGTGGGGATAACGGATTACGCCCAAAAGATGCTGGGGGATATAGTCTTCGTCGATCTGCCCGAGAAGGACCAGGAGGTGGAAGCTGGGGAGACCCTTGCGAATATAGAGTCCGTGAAGAACGTGGCACCCGTTTACAGCCCCGTTTCCGGGACGGTTTTGGAGACAAATCAGGACCTTGTGGACGACCCCGGTCTCGTGAACGAGGATCCCTACGAAGGCGGGTGGATAGCCGTTGTGGAGATGAGGGACCCTGACGACATCGGTGAACTTATGACTGCGGGCGAGTATGCGGACCTGCTGAAGGAGATAGTGAAGGAGGAACAGGGGGAGGACGTGGAGGAGGAGATAACGCCCCTCGGTATAGAGGAGTCTCTCGACTCCTTACCTGAGGAGGAGCTGGGTTACGAAGAGGAGAGGTAATGCACATACCCCACTCGGAGGAGGAAACTAAACACATACTGAAGAAGTTAGGTCTAAGATCCTTAGAGGACCTCTTCTCCCACATAGATGCAGACCTCCTGAGACCTCCCGAGGGGCTCCCAGATCCCAGATCTGAGGAGGACCTGAGGAGGTTATTCAGAGAACTCGCAAAGGCCAACAGGCCCTTGGTACACTTCGCGGGAGCTGGAAGCTACGACAGGATAATCCCCTCCGCTGTATGGCAGATCCTGAGAAGGGGCGAGTTCCTGACCGCCTACACCCCCTACCAGGCGGAGGCCTCCCAGGGGACACTCCAGGCCATCTTCGAGTACCAGACCCTCATCTGCAACCTCACGGGTATGGAGGTAGCGAACGCTTCCATGTACGACGGTGCCTCGGCACTGGCTGAGGCGGTCCTGATGGCGAGGGCTGTAAAGGGAAAGGGGAGAACGGTCTTACTGTCCTCCGGGATAAACCCCCTTTACAGGGAGACCGTGAGGACTTACCTCCTAGGCTACGAGGATGAGATAATTGAGATTCCCCTGACTGAAGAGGGCACCACAGACTTAGAGTTCTTGGAGGATAAGCTAAAAGCTGGGGAGGTCCACGCCTTGGCTGTTCAGTACCCCAACTTCTTCGGGTTCGTGGAACCCCTTAAGGAGATCGGTGATCTATCTAAGAGCTACGAGGTTCCCTTTATAGTTGTCGCAGACCCGGTAGCCCTTGCTGTCCTGAGACCACCCGGTGAGTTCGGTGCGGACATTGTGGTAGGCGAGGGACAGCAGATCGGGATACCCATGAACTTCGGGGGGCCATATGTGGGCTTCTTCGCAACGAGGGAGTCCCATGTCAGGAAGATGCCAGGAAGACTCGTCGGTCTTGCTGAGGACGTAAAGGGAAGGAGGGCCTTTACCCTGGTCCTCCAAACGAGGGAGCAGCACATAAGGAGGGAGAGAGCTACCTCGAACATATGCACAAACCAGAACCTCATGGCCCTTGCCAACCTCATCTACCTGTGTCTCCTTGGAAAGCAAGGTCTAAGGGAGGTGGCTATTCAGAGCCTATCAAAGGCTGTGTATCTAAAAGAAAAACTCCTCAGCCTCGGTTTTGAGGTCCCCTTCAAGGGAAGGCACCTCTGGGAGTTTCCGGTGAGGTTAAAAGGAGTGGAGAGGGTGTGGAGAGATCTCCTCGAGAGAGGCTTCCTCTTCGGTGTACCTTTGGGAAGATTCTACAAGGACACGGAGGACACACTTCTCATCGCTGTCACCGAAAAGAGGACCAAAGAGGAGATAGATTCTCTGGTCTCCGCTATCGGAGAACTTCTCTGAGTATACTGAGACACTCTTCAACGTGTTCCTTTTCAACGATGAGGGGTGGTAGGAACCTGAGGACGGTCCCGGCTGTGCAGTTTATAATGAGGCCCCTCTCGAGAGCTTTGAGGACCACCTCTTTACAGTCCCTCCCTATGTCGAGACCGAGCATAAGCCCCCTTCCCCGGACCTCTCCTACCCTGAGCTCCTCAAGACCCTTTTTGAAGAACTCGCCAACCTCTCTGATCCTCGGGAGGAGAGTTCTTACCTTCCTCACGACGACGAGTCCAGCCCTGCATGCTAAGGGGTTACCCCCAAATGTGGAACCGTGGGATCCGGGTGTGAAGGACCTTGCCACCTCCTCCCTCGCGAGGAGGGCGCCTATCGGGACACCGCCCCCAAGACCCTTCGCGAGCGTTATTATGTCAGGATCTATACCGTAGTTCTGGTATCCGTAAAAGGTTCCAGTCCTCCCTATGCCCGTCTGGACCTCGTCAACGATAAGGAGAAGATCCCTCTCCCTGCAAAGCTCCTGAAGGTCCCTTAGAAAGTCTGGGTCGAACTCCACAACACCCCCCTCTCCCTGTATGACTTCCAGCATGATGCCTGCTGTATCGTCTCTTAGAACCTTGAGAACCGAATCCATGTCGTTTACCTCTGCGTAGTCGAAGCCCTCGAGCATAGGACCGAAGCCCTCCTGAAACCTCTCCTGAGCCGTGGCGGAGAGGCTACCGTAGGTCCTCCCGTGGAAGCCGTTTTTAAAGGTCACTATCCTGAACCTGTTTTCCCCTCTATCCCTGAAGAACTTTCTGGCAAGTTTTATAGCAGCCTCGTTCGCCTCTGTCCCCGAGTTGCAGAAGAAGACCTTTCCCTCTGTCCAGAACTCTCTTACAAGATCCCCAGCCAGATCCTCCTGCCAGGGGTTCTCGAAGAGGTTAGACACGTGGATCAGCTTTTTTGCCTGAGAACATATAGCCTCCACAAGATCAGGGTCAGAATGCCCTAAGGAGCAGACCGCTATCCCGGAGACGAAGTCGAGATACCTGTTTCCTTCCTCGTCGTAGAGGTAGACACCCTCACCCCTCACGAATCGGACGGGAAGGCGGGCGTAGTTCTCTATGAGGTGCATGGGAATAACTATAATAAATCCCTCATGCAGAAGATCCTCATAGATCCCTCAGCCTCCAGAAAGGAAAACGCCAAGAAGATAATCAAGCTCGCTCTTCCCATAATTGTGGTGAACCTGCTCTACACGGTGGAGAGCATGTTCTCCCTGATCCTGGTGTCGGGTATATCCGCCTCTGCGGTGGCTGCGGTTGGTTTTAGTCTTTCTCTTCTCTGGTTCGTTTACTCCCTGATGGCTCTCTCATACACGGGGACGAGCGTTCTCGTGGCCCAGAGGGTTGGGGCTGGAGAGGACCCCTCACCTGTTCTCTTCTCTGGGCTTCTTGTCTCCTTCCTGATAGCCCTGCCCCTTACCTTTCTGGGGAAGGACCTTGTGCTGTTTTTGATGTCCACGCTCGGTGCGTCGGAGAGGGTGGTCTCTCTTTCCGAGGAGTACCTAACCCCTATATTCTGGTTCATCACAATAGGTTTCATGACCAACACCTTCTACGGTGCCTTCAACGGTGCTGGGGACACCAAGACGCCCATGAAGGTTGCGATCCTGATGAACATGATCAACGTGTCCACCGCCTACACTCTGATATACGGGAAGTTCGGCCTACCAGAGCTGGGTGTCCAGGGGGCTGGTTGGGGGATAGTCCTATCGGAGACGGTGGCCTTTTTTGTTTACTCCTACTTAACTGTCTTTAAGGGGAAGCCCTTTCCTCTCAGGTTGAAGCTGACCAGGAGCGTTCTGGTCAGAATGGTCAGGATAGGCACGCCTACCGCCATCGAGAGGGCTGTCACGACGCTTTCCTTTAACATCTTCGTGGGTTTCCTGGCTGGGTTCGGGGATAAGGTGCTGGCCGCCCACCAGATAGGTCTGAGGGTGGAGAGCGTATCCTTCATGGTGGGCTTTGGGTTCATGGTGGCGAGCACGGTGATAGCTGGCCAGAACTTTGGGGCGAGGAACATGAAAGGCCTGGTTTACGGGGTTAACTTCACGGCCAAGATAACTGCCCTTATAATGGGTCTTTTAGGTTTGGTGCTCATACTGTTTCCCCGGTACCTCACCCTTCCCTTCTCGAGGGACCCTGAGGTGATAGGCTGGGCAGTTTACTACTTAGTGATCGTGGGTATATCACAGGTTCCCATGGCCTACGCCTCGATATACTCCGGAGCTTTGAAGGGTATGGGGAGGACTACGGTGCCTCTTCTCGTGAACGTGTCCTCCTTCTGGGCCTTCCGTATAGTTCCCTCCTTTCTGATCCTGAAGGTGCTTCCCACACCTCTGGTCCCGTGGGTGATGATGACTGTGGAGACATTCCTGAGGGCCCTCCTCTTTTACCTCGCCTTCAGGAGGGAGGTCAGACGTCAAAGCTACCCATCCTCTCCTCCACCTGGTCGGCCACCTGGCTGATGTTCCTTACCTCCGCCGCAATCCTCTTCATGTTCTCCGTGTTCTTCTCGGAAATGCTCGTTATCTCCGTCATGTTGTCCCTTATTATGTCTATGGCTCTGCTCTGCTCCTCCATGGCCGTGGCAATCGTGTCTATCACACCAGCTATCTCCTTAGTGACCTCCTCTATCTTCATGTAACTCTCCACCAGCTCCTCGGAGGCAACCCTTCCCTCGTCAACGGTTCTCACCGCCTTCTCTATGAGACCAGCTATCTCCTTGGCGGCGTTTCCTGATATCTCGGCGAGCCTCCTCACCTCGTCTGCGACCACCGCAAAGCCCCTTCCGAGCTCACCAGCCCTCGCAGCCTCTATGGCGGCGTTTAGGGCGAGCAGGTTTATCTGCTCCGCTATGTCTATTATCGTCTCCGTTATGGAGTTCACCTCCTTGCTCACCTCCACTATGTTCCCCATCGATGTGTGCATCACGGTGACCTTGGACTTACCCGTCTGTATGGCCCTCTCCATCTCGAG
>WFOY01000032.1 GCA_015487835.1 Aquificaceae bacterium | reverse complement strand
CCCTAAGAAGAGAGAGGTGAGGTTCCGCAGGGAGAGGCTTGTTCTTGGCGTTTTAAGGGATGCCCTCTCGGGCAGGGAGAGAACCGCATTCCCCGATCTTCTGGCCCAGGAGAAGCAGGGTTACCTTGAGGAGGTCAGGGTACTCGGCCAGATCAGGGACACGGTGATAGTTGCTCAGGTGGGGGACTACCTATACTTCTTCGACCAGCACCTTCTCTCGGAGAGGATAAGCTACGAGAGGGGATCCTCCGAGGACACAGCCTGTAGGGTCTCCCTGAAAGCTGGGGAGAGGCTCTCCGAGAAGGATATGGAGGCCCTGATAAGGGAGTGGAGGAACCTGGAGAACCCCCACGTCTGCCCCCACGGTAGGCCCATATACTACAGGGTCCACCTCAGGGAGATATATGACAAGTTGGGCAGAACCTTTTAGAACCACATCCTCACACCGAGGAGCAGGTTCACCACGCTGGTGTCCTCTCCCGCAGCCTCCCTGGCATCTTTGGCCTCCCCAAGGTAGGTGGTCCAGCTCACACCCACGTAAGGGGCAAACTCCCTCCTTATCTCGTACCTTAGCCTAGCACCGAGTTCCACGTTGTTCACACCGCTCCATATACCCACCTCGGGTATGTCGCTGAAGGCTACCAGCGTCTCGAACCTGGGCTGGAGTATGAGCCTCTGGGTGAAGAGGAGGTCGTACTCGACCTCGAGGTCCGCCGTTACCTTACCGTCCGTATCGATCCTCAGGTTAGCGTCCACCTCGAACCAGTAGGGGGCGAGCCCCTGGAAGCCTACCACGCCGTAGGTTCTGTTCTCAGAAACGTCACCGTAAACTGACTGCAAACCTGCACCTATACGGAAGTCCCAGAAAGGGGTTATCAACCTGGCGTAGTATAGGTCGAGTCTCTCCAAGTCTCCGTTACCGTTCTCGAAGGAGTGTTCCCCCTCGGTCTCCACCCACAGGCGGTTGAAGTCTCCACCGTACCAGAACTCTACGTCGTAGACAGCCTCCTTTTCGTCGGAGGTCACGTGGTACTCGAAGAGGTCGAAGAGCAGCATACCGAAGCGGGAGGGTGGAAGGAGGGTCTCCCTTATAACCTTAGGGTCGGGCCTGTAGAGTGGGAGATCAACCTTTTCCTCCTGGGACCAGGAGGTGTAGGCAAAAAGGAGGGCGGAGGCGACAAGGACAGGTTTTTTCATAACACTACCTCCTCTATGTTACTTCCACTACCCTCATCATCCCCATGTGCATGTGGTAGAGAAGGTGACAGTGGAAGGCCCAGTAGCCCTTGGCATCAACGAGGACGTCTATGCAGATCTTCTCACCGGGCTTCAGGTTTATGGTGTCCTTCCTTGGCTTGTACTCACCAGACCCGTTGTCGAGATACATCCACATACCGTGGAGGTGGATCGGGTGGTCCATCATCGTGTGGTTCACCCATATCATCCTCACGAGCTCGCCGTACCTCCACTTTATGAAGTCCTTTACGTCGGAGGTCCACCTCTTCCCGTCGTAGGTCCACATCCTCCATATGAACCTCTCCATGTTTCCGGTGAAGTGGATCTCTATGACCCTGTCGGGTTTCCTCTTGTGCAAGAACTTCCAAGGGACGTAGCTCTTTAGGTCCGCGTACGTGAGAACTTTGTGCTTGGCGTTCTTTAGGCCCACCCCGGGATCGTCCATCCTACAGAGGGGTTCAGGGTTCAGCATCGCTGCCGTGGGTCCGAAAGCGAAGTTTTTGAGTTTGGGTTCGCATACACCGCAGGGATTCTTCTTCATTCCTCCCATCCCGTGTCCCATGTGGCCGTGGTGCATACCTCCGTGGCTCATCCCGTGCATACCACCGTGCGAACCACCGTGCATGTGCTTTAGGTGGGCTCCTCCGTGAGCCTCCATACCCCTCTCGGGTGGCCTCCTGCGGGGAGGTATGGGACCCTCCATGCCCGGTTCTGGGGCGAGGGTTCCCCTGGCGTAACCGCTCCTGTCCATAGTCTCCGCAAAGATAGTGTAGGCTCTGTACTCGGTCGGTTGGACTATCACGTCGTACCTTTCGGCGACCGCTATCCTTATCTCGTCCACCTCGACCGGCTGGACGTTCTGCCCGTCCGCCTGGACCACCGTCATCTTGAGACCTGGGATCCTCACGTCGAAGTAGGTCATGGCAGCTGCGTTTATGAACCTGAGCCTTATCTTCTCACCGGGCTTGAACAGGGCTGTCCAGTTCTCCTCGGGCGTGTGTCCGTTCATGAGAAAGATGTAGGTAGCCCCTGTGACGTCGGCTATGTCCCTCGGCGACATCCTCATGGAGGCCCACATCATCCTTTCCCTAAGGGCCTGGGCGAAGCCCTTTGTCCTTATGTCGTTTACGAAGTCAAATATGGTCCTCTTGTTGTAGTTGAAGTAACCGTCCTCCTTCTTGAGCCTCGAGAGGATCCAGTGGGGGTCTTCGAAGGACCAGTCGGAGAGGACTATGACGTACTCTCTGTCGTAGGTGAAGGGTTCGGGTTCTTCAGGGTCTATCACAAGAGGTCCGTAGTGGCCGAGTTGCTCCTGAAGGCCTGCGTGGGAGTGGTACCAGTAGGTCCCGTACTGCTTTACCTTGAACTTAGCTGTGAACTTCCCGCCCGGCTTTATGCCGGGGAAGGTCACGCCCGGGACGCCGTCCATTTGGTAGGGAAGGAGTATGCCGTGCCAGTGTATGGATGTGATCTCGTCGAGTTCGTTGTATATGTTCAGCTCAGCCCACATTCCCTCCTTTAGCCTGACGAGGGGAGCGGGCAGGTTGTCGTTTATGGCTATACCTCTTCCTATCTTTCCATCAAACTCTATAGGCCTCTTTCTTATGACTACATCGTAGATTATCTTTCCGTCCTTCTCCTTATAGTCACCCAGCTCTACACCTTTGCTGGCGGTTTTGACAGGAGATCCAAAAGAATACAGAGCTCCTCCAACACCATAGAGAGCCCCTGCAGCCAGCGTCCCCTTGATGAAATCTCTCCTGGAGACCATCTCCTCTACCTCCAAAGTGTTTAAAACTCACACTTGGGGGTTACATTAATACACCTTTGGTGTGAATTCAAGATTTATATTCATCGTTTTTTTATCGTTAAATTAACTATTTATGACTTTAAGATAAGTTTTGATCAAATCTTCCGTGTGTGTG
>WFOY01000031.1 GCA_015487835.1 Aquificaceae bacterium | reverse complement strand
CTCCTGGAGGGTATCCTGTCTTTCAGGAAGCGAAAGGTTCTTGCGATGCTTATCATCTCCTCTATCCTGGCCCTTGGGGTTCCCCTGGGGTAGAGGAAGGTCACTAGGAGCGAGGAACGTCTCAGGGGTATTATGTAGGTTATGTAGGTGTACTCCTGGGGTGGGATCTTCCCGAGGAGACCCCAGCTTATGGGGAGCATGGGATCGATCACGTAGGGGTATCCCCTGAAGTCGGACCTAAGGATCAGGCCGCTTCTCACCCTCTTGAAGTGGGTGACACCCTTTCCCATGTACCTGGTCTCCCTGATCAGGGCCCTTGCCACCTTTTTAAGGTTCCTCCCTGGGTAGACCCTGAAGGTGATGAAGCGGGTCATGTCGTCAGAGGTAAAAAGGACGTATCTGGGAAATACCTTTACGCTCCAGCCTGCGGGCAGGCTTACCTTTATCCCGTGGATCAGGTCCCTGATCTCGGTCGTTTCCTTGGCTGAGAGGCCTGTCAAGAGCAGGGTAAGAACAAGCAGGCCTTTGAGTATCATGAGGCCTCCCGTCTCTCCTCGCCCAAAACTGCCGAGAGGTTCTCCACGGGGAAGACCCTCGAGACACCGCCCCTCGCGGACACACCTATCAGCCTGTCTGCGAAGGAAGCGAGGACCTCCCTTAAGGTGACCACTATGAACTGGGCCTCTTTCGACTTCTCCTTTATGAGCTCACCCACCTTCCTGGCGTTGGCCTCGTCTAAGTGGGCATCGACCTCGTCGAAGTAATAGAAGGGGGAGGGTTTGTACTCCTGTATCGCGAATATTAAGGAGAGGGCGGCCAGGGTCTTCTCACCTCCCGACATGGCCTCCAAGTACTGGACGTCCTTTCCCCTCGGCTTCACGATAAGGCTTAGGCCCCCGCTGAAGGGGTCTATCTCGTTCTCTATTATCATCTGGGCCTTTCCTCCAGGTGACAGGAAGGAGAAGATCCTCTTGAGGTTCCTGTTTATGTGGTTGAAGGCGTCCATGAAGGCCTCCAGCTTCCTCGTCTCTATCTCCTCTATCATCTCCTTTATGGCCTTCCTCTCCTCCTGAAGCCTCCTGTACCTATCCTCATAGTCCTGGTACCTCTCGAGCTCCTCCCTGTAGTCCTCGTCAGCCCTCATGTTCACGTTGCCAAGGCCCGCCAGCTCCCTCTCGATCCTGTAGAGCCTCTCCTTCAGCTTGGTGACGGGTTCCCTTACCTCGGGGAGTTCTCCCTGGAAGCCTATCTCCTCGAGTTTCTGCCTGAGGTCCGAGATTCTCTGCTGGATCCTGCTCAGGTTCGAGCTCAGGTCCCTCTCCTTTGACCTCAGGTCCTCCTCCTCTATCCTGAGTCTCCCCAGGTCCGCCTGGAGGGTTCTCACCTCCTCCTCAGTCCTGTCCCTCTCCTTGTAGAGCTGGTAAACCTCAGCCTCTATGTTTCTCACCGTTTCCTCGAGCTGGTTCCTCCTTGCCTCAAGTTCTCCTATCTCCCTGTCCGTGGTCTCCACCTCTGACCTCAGATCCTCTAAGTTCGCCTCCTTTCTCGAGATCTCCGCCTCCACGTTCTTGAGGTCGTTCTCCTTGTCCTTGAGCTGGATCCTGAGGGAGTTAAGTTCCTCCCTTCTCGCCTCCACACGCCTCTTTATCTTCTCGTACTCCTGCCTCTTGGCCTCTATTCCCGAGGACCTGTAGTAGTTTATGATGTCCTGTCTCTTGAGCTGGAGGTTTCTTAGCTTCTCCTGGGCGTACTCTATCTCACCCCTTAGGTCTTCGATCCTCCTCTGGGCCTCCTCCTTCTCCTCCAGGAGGGTCCTTATGTACTCCTCCGCCTTGGCTATCCTCTGGTCGAACTCCTCTATCTTCTTAGACCCCTCCTTGGCGAGATCTTCTGCCTCCGAGATCTTCTTCTGGAGGACCTTGAGGAGCCCCTCCTTCTCGGCTATCTCGCTCCTTATGGCCCTCAGCTTTATCAGGAGGTCCTGCTCCTTCTCCCTCAGGTCCTGCTCCTCTAAGTCCAGCTTCCTCCTCTCCTCCTCGTAGAACCTCCTTCCCAGGTCTCCCCTTGAGGTCTGGCTGCCTCCCGTTATGACGCCGCTCCTCTCGAAGAGGTCCCCTTCGAGGGTGACTACCCTGTAGGCACCTGTCCCGAGTCTCTTAGCGGTCTCGAAGGAGTCCACTATGAGGGTGTCGCCGAGGGCGAACCTAACGGCCTTCTCGAACTTGGGGTCGTACTCGACCAGGTTTATGGCGAAGTCCACCACACCCCTTATCCTCGGTAGGGGAGGGAGCCTCTCCTCAACCCTTATCCTGCTTAAGGGTATGAAGCTCATCCTGCCCAGGTTGTTCTCCCTGAGGAAGTCTATGCACCTCTTGGCAACGTTCTCATCTTCCACGACGACGAACCTGAGCCTTCCACCTCCAGCAACCTCCACAGCCCTTATGTGGTCAGGGTCCTTGACCGTTATGAGGTCACCGACGGTCCCGTAAACCCCCTCTATGCCTCTGAACACGTTCTCCGCAGGTTCCGCGTCCGCCAGCCTGCTCTCCACGTAACCCTTGGCCCTTATCACCTCCTCTATCCTGTCCCTCACCTTCCTTATCTCCGCCTCTACCTTCTTAAGCTCCTCCCTCTCCTTCCTGAGGAGGTCCTCCTCTACAGTCCTCATCCTCCTTAGCTTCTCCACCTCCCTAGAGGAACTGGCCATTTTCTCTTCGAGTTCCTCCCTCTCGGCCCTTAGGCGGTCTATGTCTTCCCTCGTCTTCTCCACCTTCAGGTCTATCTCCTTCAGCCTCATCCTGAGGTTCTGGTCCTCTTCCTTAAGCTTCTCTATGTGATCTTTTAACTGCCTCTCCTTCTCCTCGGTCCTCTGGGCCTCCTCTATGGACACCTTCAGCCTCTCATCGAGGGATCTTAGATCCTCGTAACGCTCCTTTTCTATCCTGGAAAGGTCCTCCAGGTCCCTCTCCTTGGCCTCTATCTCGGATCTCAGACCTGCGAGGTCTTCTTTTAGGACCTCCAGGTCCCTCTTAAGGTACTCGAGGGCCCTCTCCTCCTTGGATATCTCCGAGAGGATCCTGTCCTTCCTGGAGATCTTTGCCTCTATCTCCCTGTTTATGTGGTCTATGTCTGAGGATATCCTACCTACCTTCTCCTTGAAGGGGAGGAGCTTGTCGTTCAGGTCTTTTAGCTTGGCCTCCTTCTCCTGGAGGACCGCCTCCTTAGCCTCTATCTCTTTTTTGAGTTCCGAGATCCTCCGCTGGATGCCTTCGAGTTCTCCTTTTACCCTCTCCTCCTCGGAGGAGAGCTTCCTTATCTCCTTGGAGAGGATGGCTATCTCGGTACTCCTCCTCTCCTCCTCGAGGGTCCTGTACCTCTCGAGCTTCTCCTTCTCCTCCTTAAGGCGGTCCAGCTGGACCTTTATCTCCTCCAAGAGGAGCTTCAGCTCCCTTATCTTTATGTCCACCTCCGCGAGGTCCCTTATGGCCCTCTCCTTCTTGGCCTCGTACTCGCTTATCCCAGATACGTCCTCTATAACCTTCCTCCTCTCGACTGGCGTCATCTTGAGGAACTTGATTATGTCCCCCTGGAGGACGACGTTGTAGCCGTTCTCGTATATGCCCGCCTTTGAGAGGAAGTCCCTGAGGTCCCTCTCCCTGACTGTTACGCCGTTTATCTTGAAGGTGCTCCTCCCGTCCTGGGTAACCTTTCTGGAGACCACAACCCTTTCCTCGTCCAGGGGGAAGGCACCCTGGTTCCTGAAGTGGACCTCCACGTAGGCGTGGTCGGCCCTCTCACCGTCCTTTGAGAATATAAGGTAGGACAGGTTCTTGGCCCTGAGAGTCTTGGTGGTTGCTATACCGAGGGCGAAGGAGATGGCGTCCCCTATGTTGGACTTGCCCGCACCGTTCGGCCCCACTATGGATACGAAGCCCTCACCTAAGGGGATCTCCCTCCTCTCCTTCCCGTAGGACTTGAAGCCCTCTACAACGACCTTCTCTATGAACGCCTTCATCTCAGCCTCTTGAAGAGGTCAGGCAGCTTCAGTATCAGGGCATAGATCCTCTTCCATCTCGCCCACTCTATGGCTGGGAGGGCGGCTCCGTATACCTTTCCAGGCTGGAGGTCCTTGGAAACGCCCGACTTGGCGGCGACTGTCACCCTGTCCCCTATGGTCACGTGGTCGGCGACTCCCACCTGGCCTGCCAAGACCACCTCCTTCCCTGTCCTAACGCTCCCAGAGATCCCCACCTGGGACACGATTATGTTTCTCTCCCCTATAACACAATTATGAGCTATCATGACCAGGTTATCAACCTTGGTCTCCCTGCCTATCCTCGTGGACTCGATCAGGGACCTGTCTACGGTGGTGTTGGCCCCTATCTCCACACCGTCCTCTATGACCACGTTGCCTATGTGGTTCAGCTTCTTTATACCCTTCTTGCCCACGTAGTAGCCAAAGCCGTCCGCACCTATAACGGCTCCGCTGTGGATCCTCACGTTCCTGCCTATTACCGTGTTCGGGTAGATCGTGACCCCTGGGAATAGGACAGTCCCCTCACCGATAACCGTGTTGTCTCCCACGTAGGTAAAGGGGTAGATCTTCACGTTGTCGCCTATCTTCACGTTGTTCCCAACGAAGGCGAAGGGGCCCACGTAGACGTTCTTCCCTATATTCACGTTCAGGCCTATGTGGGACCTGTCCGATACGCCGGTGGGGTGGACCTCAGGGTAGAACCTCTCAAGGAAGAGGGCTAAGGCCAACTTAACATCCTCCACCAGTATGTAGTTGGGGAAGTCCACCCTCTCGCCCACAACGAGGGCGGCCGGGTTTCCTCTCCTTGCGAGGTCCACGTCCTTCTTCGACTGGCAGAACACGAGGGTCCTCTCTCTTGGACTCTGGGGTGAGGATAGGCCCTCTACCTCCACCTCCGGGTCTCCCACCACCTTCCCCTGAACCATATCGGCCACCTGCCCGATCTTCATCTCTTCGGTTCGTCTATCATCCTTATGATCTCGGTTGTTACATCCATGTTCGTGTCCCTGTATATGAAGACGCTACAGTCTATTATCCCCGTGTAACCCTTCTCCTTGGCTATCTTCTCGGCGGCCTCCTTGACCCTGTTGTAAACCATGTTCTCAAGTCTCTGCTTCATCTCGGTGAGCTCCCTCTGGGCCTTCTCCTGGAGCTCCCTCCACTCGGCCTCTATCCTCTGGTACTCCTTTATCTTCTTCTCCTTGGCCTGCTGGGAGACCGCCTTGCTCTCTATCTGCTTCTTAAGCTCCTCAAGCTTCTTCTCCTTTTCGGAGAGCTTTCCCTGGTACTCCACGAGCTTGCTCCTCAGCTCCCCCTGAGCCGACGCCACCAGCTTGGACTCCTGAAGAATACGGTTTGTGTCCACACAGGCTAACCTGGCCTCGGCTAAGGACAGTCCGGCGATCCCGAGGACCAGAAGAAAGATCCTTACCACCATGCTCACCTCCTCCCCAAGATCTTAACCGAGTTCCCCCATCTGGAGGAAGGCGAAAATGATCCATCCCGTGACCGCAACGTATATCCACACCGCGGCCGTTATGGGAGCTATCCTCCTGTGCTTGGAGTACCTTCCGGTAAGTCCGAGGAAAACGGTCACAGCAGCCAGGGGAAGGTTCACGGCGGCCAGTATGGAGTGGGATATCAGAACGAAGAGGTAAAGGTCCTTGTAGGGACCTTCGTAGTGCTTCGGTGGGTAGAGGAAGTACTTCAGGCCGTAAAAGACCAGAAAAAGGAGAGCGAAGAAGGAGGCGGAGAGCATAGCCTTCTTGTGGTACTCCTTCCTTCCTGTCTTTATGAAAATAAGACCCGAGACTATAAGTACACCGCTGAGAGCTATCGTAGTCAGGCTGAGGAAGGTCAGTATCTCGTACCCCATGGATCACCTCGTCAGCTGGGCTATAACGAAGGTCATCAGGTAGGTGATCAGGGCGAAGGCTCCCAGGATAAGCGCTATCATCAGGTTAACCCTCCTGCTGTGCTTCTCTCTGTGCCTCATGCCTCACCCCCTTCCCGGGTCTCAGTATGGAATATATAACGTAGAGGACAAATATGGCCCCGCCGATCACCGAAAGAACGGAACCCAGGCCCATAACTGTCATGAAAAGGTAAACCTTGATCGTCTCTATGTACTCGGTCCCGAAGACCTTCCTGGGAGTACCGTAAACACCGGCCCAGAAGAGACCAAATACGAACAGGATCATACCCGACCAGTAGATGAAAGGCTGGAGGCGGACTATCCTCGGGAGTTCCCTGACGTAGCCCATCTCCTGGATCACCCTGTAGGTTATACCCATTATAGCTATCAGTATGCTGGCTATGACCGCGTGGTAGTGGGCGGGTATCCTAAGGTCAGACCCCACTATTAGGTAGCCCATCCCAGCACCGATCAGGTAAAAGGTAAGGCTGAGCCCCAGGACGTTCCCGTAGAAACCTCCCCTGAAGGAGGTCCGCGCAAGCAGGTAGAGGGCGTAGAGTATCGTGGGCGGACCTATGCCCACGGCGTAGCCGAGGGTTGTCAGCTTCCTCACCTCCGAAGATAGGGGGTCAAGGCCAACCACCTGAACACCCATCAGGGCAAGCGGAAAGGGTATGAGGAGGAGGTTGAGGTATCTGATCCATGGGGCTGGCTTAAAGCGAGCGTATGACGATACTGTCAGCCATAAGGCTATCAGGAGGCAGGCGTTCACGAACTGGTGGATGTGACCCGGTATCCAGTAGACCTTCTCGAAATAAACCTGGTGCTCTTCGGGTGGCACGGTGATGAAGGAAACGACCACGGATACAAGCAAAAGCAGCGAGAGGACCACAGAGACCGACAGGACCGATCTGACTGGGTCCGGGGAGAGGATATTAGAGAGGGAGTCCCTCAAAAAGCGCAGGGTAACCAGGAGATAACCTGCCCCGAAGAGGGCCATACCTGTAAAGAAAACAGGGTGAACTATGGTGGGCACGTAGTTGTTGTAGAGGGCTGTGCCAAGGCCAAAGAGGGCGGAGAGGACTACGAGAAAAAATCCCGACCCGCAGAGGACAAGGTCAGCAGGTCTTGACCTCGATCCGAAGACCTTGTGCCACAGGAAGATCAGGAAGGAGATCAGCCCGATTATTAGGGCCGAGTCCACATGCCCCACGAGCCAGTGGTAGAATATCCCCGGAGGGAGAAGGGAGGCCACACCGGGAGTTCTCCCAAGGGCAACTATGAGGGCGAAGAAGCCCCCAACACCTATGGACACTATGAAGAAGAGGAACCACCCTCTCATACATCCTTCACCAGGTCTACGATCATGACCGAAAAGAGGACGGCGATGTAGATGATCGAGAAGAAAAACAGCTTCATCCCCTCCTCCTTCTTGGAGAAGAGGAACTTAAGCGTGAGGATCAGGTAGAGTAAGCTCATGCCGGACGCGACCACGAAGTAAAGTTTTCCTGTCATACCTATCGCGTAGGGGACCAGACTGAGTGGTAGTAGGGAAACTGTGTAGAGGAGGGTCTTTATCTTCGTTATCCTCACACCCCTTGAAACGGGAAGGGTTGGTATCCCAGCTCTCCTGTAGTCCTCCCTGTACTTCAGGGCGAGGGCCCAGAAGTGGGGGGGCTGCCACATGAACATTATCAGAAACAGGGTCAAGGCCCTGAGGTCGAACTCTCCTGCCCCAGCAACGTAGCCTATAACAGGTGGGAGCGCACCCGATATGCCACCGATCTCGGTGGCCACAGGTGTTCTCCGCTTAAGAATTATGGTGTAAAGGACTACGTAAGACAGGGAGGCGATCATGGTAAGCAGGGTGGCCAAGGGGTTGACGAATATGAACATTATCGTAAAAGAGGTCAGGATCAGCACGGACCCGAACAGGAAGGCACCCAGAGGGCTCACCGAACCCCTCGGGAGGGGCCTCGATGAGGTCCTCTCCATGAGGCTGTCCACGTCCCTGTCGAGGACCATGTTCACCACTGCGGACCCTGCTGCGGCCATGCCGGTCCCAAGTAAGGTCCAGAAGGCCAAGTAGGGGTCGAGAACTCCCCTGGAACCTATGTACATACCTCCTACGGTGGTTATGAGCACGAGGGTCACTATGCCAGGTTTGGTAAGGGTGAGGTAGTCCTTGAACACGTGGGTGTAGTGGATCGTCCTCTCAACCATCACGTGCCCCCTGCGCTAATAAAGTTTTTATTCTTTAGAACCACAGGTGCAACCAGGTGGGAGACCCAAGCTACGATGAGAAACCCAACGGCTATGTGTACGAAGAGTATGGGAAGGTACATCTTGGAAAGGACAGAACCCACACCGGCAGCGATCTGGAGGGCTATAAGGCCCAGGGTTATGTAGCTCTCCCTGGAGGGTTCCCTCAGGACCGCGTAAAGGCAGAGTATAAGGAGAGCCATACCGAGGGTTATGTGGAGAAAGTAGGAGAACTGGTTGAAGTCAGCGGCCTTAACGTACCTGACCAGTACGCCTACGAGAACCTGGAACATAACGATCAGGTAGAGGGCCTCCGGGAAGGGGAACTTAGTCTCACCCGAACTACCCTTGACCGAGTGGATCACGAAGACGAGCCCTGAGAGTATTATCACCGATAGGATCAGGTGGGAGGTTGTGTAGACG
>WFOY01000030.1 GCA_015487835.1 Aquificaceae bacterium | reverse complement strand
CTTCGGAGGCGCTGTGGCATACCTCGTAAGGGAGTACTTTGAGAAGCACGATAGGGTGAGGAGGTTCCTGCCCTCCAAGGAGGTCCTCGACGAGGTCACCTACAAGGCCATAGCCATAGTTTTCCCCATATGGACCGCTTCCATAATACTTGGCGCTGCCTGGGCCAACGAGGCCTGGGGAGGTTACTGGAGCTGGGACCCTAAGGAGGTCTGGTCCCTTATAGTGTGGCTCTTCTTCGGTGCGTACCTTCACGCGAGACAGCTCATGGGATGGAGAGGTAAGAGGGTGGCCTGGATGGTGGTCGCTGGGTTCGTAACTGTGCTCATATGCTTCTTTGCGATAAACCTATACTTCCCCGGGCTGCACAGCTACGCTACCGAGTGATCTCCTCGGTTATCCTGTAGGCGGTCTTCACCGCCTCCCTCACCTTGTCGGGGGACACCTTGAGAACTCTGGCCACCCTGTCCACAAGGTCCGGGTTTTCGGGATCCTCCTCCAGAAGCTCGACCAGAGAGAGGATGAGGCCAAGCTCGTTGTACCTTGTTTCGTAGGCCTCTATTATGTCCTCATCTAAGTTGAGCTCCTTGGCTATATCCTGGGGGTGCTCACCCATAAGGTCGTCCATGAGTGAGAAGAGGCCGGTTATGTAGGCCTTGTCCTCCATGCCCGGTATGTAGATCTTAGCGAGTTCCTCGGAGAGGCTCGCCCTAAGGAGCGATCTCTTTATCAGCTCCTCCTCCTCGTGGCCTGCGAACAGCTCCGTTATAGCGAGGGCGAGCGTGAAGTTGGCCACGTTGTTCAGGCTCAGGAAGGATATGGCGTCCTCCACCGAGTTTATGTCCTTGGCCCTCTCTTTGTAAAGGGACTTCACAAACCTGAGGAGCCTGTAGGTGGCCCCCACGTCCTGCTCTATAACGTCGGCTGCCTTCCCAAGGTCCCTCTTCTTGAGGGCCTCGTACAGCTTTATGACCGTGCTCTTCATGAAGTAGAGGCTCCTAACGTCCCTGAGAGGTATAGGTTTGGCGAGGTAATAGCCCTGGAAGTAATCCACCCCTGCCCTCTTGGCCCTGTCGTAATCCTCTTCCGTCTCTATATGCTTGGCTATCACTCCTTTGCCCAGCTCCTTGAGCACGTTCATGACCTCCTTGAGCTCCTCCTCCGTGTACACCATCTCCTTCCAGTTGATCTTGACCATGTGACACCTGCTAAGGAGGGGAAGGTAGTTCACCTTCTCAAAGCCAAAATCGTCTATGCAGAAGATAAAACCTCTGTCCACCAGTTCGTTCACCGCCTTCAGGAGTTCGTTGGTTATGCTCCTGTTCTCCACAAGCTCTACACCCACGTACTCCGGAGGGAGAAGCTCGAACATCGTGGCCTCTAAGAACAAGGAGGGGACGTTTATGAATACAGGCTTTCCCCTTCCTATCTTCTCAGGGGTCAGGTCGGCCACTATGTTTATGGTTATAGAGGTCGCCCTGAGCGGGTCCAGACCTTCGGGGAACTTCTTGGTCTTTATGTCCTTTAGCGTAACTTCGTAAAAGGCTACGTTGCCTTCCCTGTCGAAGATGGGTTGCTTGAACAGCACATACATAGGCTTTCCTTCAATTTTATATAACGGAATGTTCACGAGATCCTTTAATCTCACCGACTAAGTAGAGGGATCCCACGGCGAGGATACCCACATCAAGGGACCACACCTCGGCGGGAGATCTTAGCACCTCTATCCTCCTAAAGCCTATATCTTTGGCATACGCCCATAAGTTTTTCAGAGGCTCGCCCCTGTGGTGGTTCACCTGGGTCAGGTAGATGGTATCGGTGTGCCTCCTTATGATCTCCATAGAGGTCTTCCAGTCCTTATCCTTAAGGCCTGTGAATAGAATGCTAACTGGCAGGACCCTCAGAGCCTCCTTCACCACCTTGGCTATGGCGTAGGGATTGTGAGAACCGTCAACTACGAGTAGGGGGTCTTTCCTAAGGACCTCCATCCTGCCCTCCCAGCGGGTCTCCCTGAGGGCTCTCCTGGTCTTTTCCGCCTCAGTGCTTACCAGAAGCGATGAGACCGTAAGTGCCAATGAGGCGTTGTCTATCTGCCACTTCCCCCACAGGCCAAGGTTCAGGTCTTCCAACCTTGCATCCCCGAACTCCCAACGCCTCAGGATGGTTGAGGCACCCCTTACCTCACCCCAGTAGGTGAAGTCAAGGCCGGCCACCACAAGTTCGTTTATGCCCATCTCCACGGCTTTAGTGTAAAGAGGGTATCTGGAGCTTCCCAGAACGAGAGGTCTCCCCTCCACGTACAGATGGATCTTGTCCTCAGCTATCTCCTCCACGTTCCTCCCCAGCCACCTGGTATGGTCCCTCTCCACGTTGGTGATCGCCACCACCTTAGGATCACACACCTTCGTGGCGTCCCACCTCCCGCCCATACCTACCTCCATCACCGCGATATCAACCCCCTGATCCCTGAAGTAAAGCAGGGCGATTAGGGTCGCCGCCTCAAAGTAGGTGAGGCTGAACCTGTCGAAAACGGATCTAAGATCCTTCACGTAGGTGCTGAGGTCCTCGTCGCTTATAGGTTCCCCGTTTACCCTCCACCTCTCGTTCTCATACACCAGGTGGGGTGATACGAACCAGCCCGTTTTTAGTCCGTGGTGCCTGAGTATACTCTCCAGGAAGGCGCAGGTCGACCCCTTTCCGTTCGTCCCACCCACGAGAACCGCCGGGAACTCCCCCTGGGGGTTGCCAACGTAGTCCACAGCTTCCTCTATCCTCCTTAGGGTCGGGATTATCCGGTGGTCTCTACCCCTGTAAAGGTCCCAGAGCTTCAGAGCTGAATATTAAGTTAAAATTGGCTAAAAGCTGAGGAGGTGCCAGGGTAAGGAGGTACGTAG
>WFOY01000029.1 GCA_015487835.1 Aquificaceae bacterium | reverse complement strand
TGATAGGACTGTCCTGCCTCCCCGTCCCTGCCGTCTGCTTGTTCCTGTTCTCCCCCTTGCTGAGGAGTATGAAGGCCACGTTCTGGACGGTCTGGACTGGAGAGGCACAGGCTGGGTCCGATCCGCAGACCTGAACAGTTATACCTGTTGAGGTCTCGGCACATACATCGTTCGTGTCCCTCAGAGGCCCCCAATACGTGTACACTACGGTGTGACCCCAGGCGTCCACAGCCTTCCCCAGGTCCGTGTACCTCCTCTCGGGAGATGGGCAAGTCTCCTGGGAGTCACAGGGGAGCTTTCCCGCTGTTATGAGGTAGCCGACGACCGCCTCTCTCAGGTGGCCGACCACCTCCTTGCTCTCGGTGAACTTGGTGTTCTTTATAAGCTGTCCGACGATGCCCACACCTATACCTATGAGGATCCCTATGACTATCAGTATGACCGCTATCTCCACCAAGGTGAGACCTCTCGACCTTCCCATCACCTTAAGTTTACGGCAGATAGATCCTGTGTTACAATCTAACTGATGGGTCAGTCAGCAACCAGGGAAAGGATCTTAGAGGCTGGGAAGAGGGTGATCTTCAGAAAGGGTTTCCACAGGTCGAGGGTCTCCGACATAACCTCCGAGGCTGGCGTAGCCCACGGGACCTTCTACCTCTACTTCAAGACCAAGGAGGACTTCCTCCTCGACCTCTTGAGGTCCGTGAGGGAGGAGATGATCTCCCTTATGGACCAGGGTATGGAACTTTTATCAGAGGGTAGGACCGAGGAGGCAAAGGACCTCTTATTCCTCAGGACCTTCGACCTGATGGTAAGGGAGAAGGAGCTCGCAAAGATATTCTTCTTCGAGGCCATCTGCACGAGCAGGAGGTTCCAGGAGTTCTACCGTGAGTCGAAGGATATGTTCTTCGATAAGATCAAGAGGTCCCTCCAGGAGATCGGGGTTCCCAACCCCGAGGTCAAGACCCACATACTCCTCGGGTCAGCCCGCCACCTGATAGAGAACCTCATCCTGAGAGGCCAGGGAGTAAGGGAGATATGGTTGGACATATTGAGAGATCTTGGTGTTTACTCCTGACCCTCTTCCTCTTCTCCTTCTCGCTAACCTTGGAGGAGGCGGAGAGGAAGGCGTTGGAGAACAGCACGGACGTTAGGATCGAGGAGATCGAGCTGTCCAAGAGGTCCTTGGAGGTCAAGGAGAGGTTCGGAGAGATGCTGCCCAGGGTGGACCTGGACCTGTCCCTGAACCTCTCGAGGAGGCTCAGCTTCACCCTGCCCAGCCTACCACCCCTCCCCCCTCAGGAGTTCACCTTCCAGAGGGACGTTTACCCAAAGGCAACCCTCCTTGTCAGACAGGACATACTGAACCTTACCACCAGGAGAAGGTACGAGGTGTCGAAGATAATGAGGAGGGCCCAGGCCTACCAGATCCAGGAGAAGCGTCTTGAGACGATCTACAGGGTTAGGGAGGCTTACATAAACGCCCTGAAGGCCAGGGCGGCCATGACCGTATACCGCCAGCAGATGAGGAGGGTAGCCTCCCACCTCAAAGACGTGGAGAACCTATACAGGGAAGGTGTGGTGGCCTTTAAGGACGTCCTCGAGACCAAGGTGAGGATCCACGAGGTCAGGGAGAGGTACATATCGGCCGAGGCCGACTACAACAAGGCCCTCCAATACCTCTCCTACCTCGTAGGCGAAAAGGTGGAGACTGTCGAGGACGTAGGCTTAGAGACCATAAGGGACCTGTCAACTTACCCTGAGGAGGTCTTAGTGGAGAGGCTGAGATCGGAAAGACCGATCCTCAAGTTTCTCAGGGAGGTGATCAGGGCAAGGGAGAAGGGCCTTGAACTCGCAAGGTCTTACTTTTACCCCGTTCTGGTAGCGGAGGGCTTCCTCCAGTACACGGAAGAGTCCGATATCTTCCCCAAGACCCGCTACCTTGTGTCCTTGGCCCTAAGGTGGAATCTCTTTAGCGGCCTCAGGCGTTTCAGGTCCGTGGAGATAGCGGACCTGGTGAGGAGACAGGACCTGGAGAGGTTGAGGGACCTTGAGAGGAGGTTACTTCTTGAGATGAGGAACCTCTTGGAGGACATAAGGTCCGCAAGGGAGAGGGTCAAGCTCGCAGAGGCGAGGGTAGAGGAGGCAAAGGAGCACTTAAGGATAGCGGTGGAGAAGTACAGGGCAGGTCTTGGAACGAACACGGAGGTCCTCGATGCCGAGAGCTACCTCACCCAGGCCCAGCAGACCCTGAGGATAAACACCTACGACCTTATGCTTAAGCTGTTCAAACTCCAGAGGGTGGTCGGCTATGAGGAGTAAGAAGTACATAGGGATAGCTTCTGTCCTTCTCCTTACCCTCCTGATACTGGTTTTAGGGGTTAGGTGGGTTCACTTCAGGCTGACCCACGCCGTAACCAACGCCGTCTTCGTGGAGACGGAGACCTTCACGAAGGTGGCCTACAGGAGGGTTGGGGGCAAGATAGTGAAGCTTTACAAGGAGGAGGGGGACAGGGTTGAGGCGGGCGAGGCCCTCGCCAAGGTGGAGGATTGGGACATAAGGCTTAAGCTGGAGGAGATCAGGGAGAAGAAGGAGAAGCTAAGGGAAAACATCAGGGCCCTCATCATAACGAGAGACCGTGTCTTAGAAGAACTCAGAGAGAGGGACAGGGCCCTACTGGAGAAGATCGGGGAGGTCAGGGCCAGGATAGAGGGCCTCAGGATAAGGATAGACCAGGCCCAAAGGGACAGGGATAGGTTCGAGAGGCTCTTCAGGAGAGGGGTTGTCCCCTCCAGGAGGTTTGAGGAGGTGAACACCCAGCTCTTAGCCCTCAGGAAGGAGGAGGAGGCCCTTCAAAAGGTCCTTAGAAGCATCGAGGCGGAGAGGAGGATCGTGAGGATAAAGATGAGGCAGGTCGAAGAGATAGACAGAAAGATAGCTGCCCTCAAACACGAACTCAAGGCCATCGCCAAGAGGGAGCGGGACCTTGAGAACCTATTAGAGGAGACCGTTCTCAGGAGCCCAATAGAGGGCTACGTGGTCAAGAGGTACGTGAGCTTGGGGGAGGTGGTAAGGCCTGGCCAGTATGTGTACGCGGTCTACGACCCTAAGGACCTCTACGTACTGGTCCTCCTCGAGGAGACGAAGCTAAGGGGTGTTAGGAAGGGAAACAGGGTGATCATAGAGATAGACGCCTTCCCAGACGAAAAGTTCGAGGGGGTTGTTAAGGAGATAGGGAAGGCGGTTGCGAGCAAGTTCGCCCTCATACCCAGGGACATCACCGCTGGCGAGTTCACAAAGGTGGTCCAGAGGGTGCCTGTGAAGG
>WFOY01000028.1 GCA_015487835.1 Aquificaceae bacterium | reverse complement strand
GTGCTACTGTTATCGAGTCTCCCGTGTGGACACCCATAGGGTCGAAGTTCTCTATGGAGCAGACTATTATCACGTTGTCCGCCCTGTCCCTTATGACCTCAAACTCGAACTCCTTCCAACCTATGAGGGACCTGTCGAGGAGTACCTGGTGGATCGGTGAGGTCTTCAGGGCTATAGCCAGCTTCTCCCTGAACTCCTCCATGTTGTAAGCGATCGATCCCCCCGTACCGCCGAGGGTGAAGGCGGGTCTCAGAATGACCGGGAGACCGATCTTCTTCACCGCTTCGAGACCTTCCTCCTCCGAGGAGACGACCACGCTTTCTGGGACCTTGAGACCTATGTTCTTCATGGACTTGCGGAAGAGGTCCCTGTCCTCCCCCTTCCGTATGGCTTCGTAGTTTGCCCCTATCATCTCCACCCCGTACCTCTGGAGGACCCCCTCCTCGTAGAGCTGGACGGCCAAGTTCAGGGCGGTCTGACCACCCAAGGTCGGGAGCAGAGCGTCCGGTCTCTCGATCCTTATGATCTCCTCGATCACTTCGGGGACGAGGGGCTCCACGTAGGTCCTGTCGGCCACACCTGGATCGGTCATTATGGTGGCCGGGTTTGAGTTTACGAGCACGACCTCGAAGCCCTCCTGCTTGAGGGCCTTACAGGCCTGGGTCCCTGAGTAATCGAACTCGGCCGCCTGTCCTATAATTATGGGCCCGGAACCGATGATAAGTATCTTCTTAATGTCTTTTCTTTTGGGCATTAAAAATGATATTATAGTAAACGATAAATCAGCCAAAGGAGGGATGGATATGAAAAAGACTACCCATATTGTATCCGCGGCGGCGATAGGTATGGTGGTGCTGCTCACCCAGTCCTGTGCGAGCAAGTCAGACCTGGACGCCCTCAGATCGGAGATAGAAGCCCTCAAGAAGGAAACCCAGCAGGTCAAGGAGGAGACGGCACAGCTGAAGAGGGAGGCGGAGGAGATAAAGAGACTGGCGGAGGAGATAAGCAGGAAGGTTGATGAGCATGCGAGCGACACAAGCATACACTACAGCAGATGATCAGGAGGGAATGGGATGAGAAGAGAGGTCATAGCTATACTCCCACTGATCGGGATATCGGCTGCGTTCGTTGTGAACCAGTCCTGTGCTACAAAGTCCGCCTTGGAGGAAGTCCAGAAGGGGACGGAGGTTCCCAAAAGCAATCTCAGGGAAGCGAGAGAAAACTTGAGAGAAGCCAGAGGCATACTTGGAGAGGCGAGGAGCATACTGGAGGCGGCCAGGGATAAGCTCGAAAGGCACATAGCCAACAAGGAGATGCACACACCACCGCCACCTCCCCCTGTGGCTGAAGAGAAACCCGCTGTAGCCGCAGCCCCTGCCGAGTACAGGACCTGGAAGGTCGGGTGGTGCGATACCCTATGGGACATATCCGATAAGGTTTACGGAAACTCCATGTACTGGCCAGCCATCTACAACCTAAACAGGGATAAGGTGGGAGAGGACCCCTGGATACTGCCCCAGGGCATGGTTCTGAAGTACAAGGCCAGCCTCACCGAGGAGGAGAAGGACCAGGCCGTAAGAGAGGCTATAGAGTGGGACCTCAGGTTCAAGGACAGGCCCAGATCCCCCAAGTGTCCGCCCAAGTGATCACTCCCACTCTATAGTGGAGGGTGGCTTGGAGGATATATCGTAGACCACCCTGTTTACCCCTTCGACCTCGTTTATTATCCTCCTCATCACATGGTCCAAAAATTCAGGCGGGAACCTGAACCAGTCCGCCGTCATGCCGTCCGTGCTCTCCACAGCCCTCAGGGCTACCACCTTCTCGTAGGTCCTCACATCACCCATAACACCCACGGTCCTTATGGGAAGGAGGACCGCAAAGGCCTGCCATATCTTCTCGTAGATGCCCCACCTCTTTAGCTCCTGTATGAATATGTGGTCTGCCCTCCTCAGGATATCCAGGTCCTCCTTTGTCACCTCCCCCAGGATCCTTATGGCGAGACCCGGTCCAGGAAAGGGGTGCCTCGTCAGGATCTCCTTGGGGACCCCCAGGATCTTGCCTATCTCACGGACCTCGTCCTTGAAGAGGTCCCTGAGGGGTTCCAGGACCTTTAGGTTCATCCTCTCGGGAAGACCGCCCACGTTGTGGTGGGTCTTTATCTTGGCAGCCCCCTTTATCCCCGCACTCTCGACCACATCCGGGTACAGGGTCCCCTGGAGGAGGAACTCGGTTCCGTCTATCTTTCTTGCCTCCCTCTCGAACACCTCCACAAAGGTGTTGCCGATTATCCTCCTCTTCTCCTCGGGGTCTTCGACACCCTTGAGCCTCTCGAGGAACTCCCTGCTCGCATCCACCACCTTTAACGGGAGTCCCAGGGACCTCAGGTTGATCTCCACCTCCTCCCTCTCACCGAGTCTAAGGAGGCCGTGGTCTATGAAGAAGCACCTGATCTGGTCCCCTACGGCCCTGTGGACGAGGAGGGAGGCGACCGTGGAGTCAACACCCCCTGAGACGGCGGCTATAACTTTGGACTCTCCCACAGTCTCCCTTATCTCGGCTATCTTCTCGTCCACGAAGCTGCCCATCTCCCAGTTCCGATCAGATCTGCATATCCTGAAGATGAAGTTGGCCAGGATCTCTCTGCCGTAACTTGTGTGGGCTACTTCAGGGTGAAACTGGATCCCGTACACGGTCCCCTCCCTGTTTCTTATCACCGCATGGGTGGAGTTCTCGGAGGAGGCCACGGTCTCAAAACCCTCGGGTAGATCCACAACCCTGTCGGCGTGGCTCATCCAGACGTCGAACTCCTCGGGCAGCCCCTCAAAGAGGGGGTCCCTCCTGAGTATCCTCAGCTTAGCCCTTCCGTACTCGTGTCTCTCCGCCCTCTCCACCTTCCCGCCCAGCTGGTGGGCTATCACCTGAAGGCCGTAACATATGCCAAGGATAGGGACTCCCTTCTTGTACACAGCCTTGTCGGGCAGGGGTGCCCCCTCCTGGTAAACGGAGGCAGGCCCACCTGAGAAGACCAGCCCGAAGGGGTCCTTCTCTTCTACAGCCTCAAGGACCTCATCCCAGTAAACTATCTCACTGTAAACGCCCAGCTCCCTAATCCTTCTTGCTATCAGCTGGACGTACTGAGATCCGAAGTTAACCACGAGGACGGGTCTTCTCCGCATGTCTATATATGATAGACCCTGGCCCCGATCATACAAAGGGTCTGGTG